>JAFKKS010000141.1 GCA_017304555.1 Hyphomicrobiales bacterium | reverse complement strand
TTCCGATCCCGTCTTCCGATAAAGGAAATTGGTGCGGTCGAGAGGACTCGAACCTCCACGGGTCGCCCCACTAGCACCTCAAGCTAGCGCGTCTACCAATTCCGCCACGACCGCAGGGTGGGGACGCGGCACTTTGAAACTGCGCACGCGTCGAAGCGACGGCGAGCATGTAACAAATCGATTGCGAGCGGACAAGGGCGCTTGTGGCCCCTTCCCAAAGTACCTAGCTCAGCGCTGATCGGCCTTCCGGGAGAGCAGTTCCTTGACTTCAACGGCGATCCGGTTGCCGTTGACGACCACGGTACCCTTCGCGACGGGCAGGTTATTCGCGAGAATCTGCACGTCGTCGTCCTCCGACGAATCGAGCTCGATAATCGCGCCGCGTCCCAGGCGTAGAACCTGATGGATGGGCATCGACGTCTTGCCGAGCACCACCGCGATATCGAGTGAGACTTTTTCGATTGTTGCCACCGGCGAATCCTTTGGAGGATCATGCATCCATGACGGTCGAGCGAGGTCAGCACGCGTATGGTTACGAGGACGTTAACGCGTCCGGTGGGTTGACCGGCGCAGGCGCCGCGCCGGCGCTGCAGAGGCCCATTGACTGGCTGATTTCGGGGGATCGGGTCGATTATGCGCGTGCGTTGGAGGTGATGGACGAGCGGGCCGCGGGGGTGGCCGACGGCAAGGCCTCCGAGCTCGTATGGCTTCTCGAGCACGCGCCGCTCTATACGGCCGGAACCAGTGCGCGGCAGGGCGACCTCGTCGCTGCCCGCTTTCCTGTGTACGAGGCCGGGCGAGGCGGGCAGTTCACCTATCATGGTCCGGGGCAGCGCGTGCTCTACCTCATGCTCGACCTCAAGCGGCGCGGCGGCGACGTGCGCCGCTTCGTCGCGACACTCGAGGAATTGCTGATCCGAACCCTGGACCATTTCGGGGTCCGTGGGGAACGCCGCCAGGACCGCATTGGCGTCTGGGTCGCGCGCCCGGACAAAGGGCCAGGATGCGAGGATAAGATCGCGGCGATTGGTATTCGGGTGCGCCGGTGGGTGACGCTGCACGGCGTCAGCCTCAATGTGGCGCCTGACCTAGACCACTTCGCTGGGATTGTTCCGTGCGGCATTGCCGATCCGCGCTTCGGCGTCACCAGCCTTGCCGATCTCGGTGTTGGAGCATCGATGCCGGATGTCGACCAGGCGTTGCGAGCCGAGTTCGAGGCGTTGTTTGGCGCAACGTCCGAGGCTGAGCCTCAGACGGTCGAGAGGATCGAGAAGCGCTCGCCTTGATGCGGCGGCGGCATTTCTCCCCATGCCTTAGGGGCGGCTTCGATGGCCGAGACGGCCGATCCCGCCGGGCCGCGGTGGCAGGCATCGAGCATCGCCGAAACAGCCTCCGCCGGGCCGGAGAAGGTCGCTTCCACCGTGCCGTCGCGACGGTTGCGGACAGACCCCTGCAGATCGTGCCGCAGCGCTTCGCGCTGAGTCCAATAACGGAATCCGACGCCCTGGACACGGCCGCGGATGACGACGTGACGTGTGATCACGGCGTCGGTCATGCGGGGCACTCGCGTGTGGAGGAAAAGCCGGCGCGAGTGGGCGGCATGGCCCATCGGGTCAACTCGGCGATGTAGCGCTCAGGCAAGCCCCATTCGCGCGCAGACGGGATGACGATCCCGTCTTGGTAGCCGACGTGTGGCCGCCCCGGGACCCGCGTGTGTCCGACATAGACCAGTGCCGAGATGTTTCGGCCGGCGAGACGCACGGGCAGGGTGCGGCGATGATAGAGCCCACTGTCGAGCGCCTCGTAGGCGCGCAGGGCTGCAAGATCGCGCGGCGTGACACGCCACAGCACCCCATAAACCGACACACCCGCGTCTGGTACGACGGAGGCGTAGCCGCCGTGCATGATGATGAAACGCCAACCGTTCAGATGTCCGACGCCAATGGCGACGGCGCCCGGGCAGCGCCGCCGCATCGCAGCGGTGTCCATGTTGCTGCCGTCGGCGAAATGCCACGTCACGTGGCGGCTCTCAGTCCTGGATACGAACGTAGCTGCCCGGCGCGTCTTCGATCGGCTTGAGCTTGCCGCCGCCGGGCTCGCGCGCAGGCACGCGCTCGTCACCCATCTTCGTCATCCAGGCGAGCCAATCCGGCCACCAGGAGCCGGGATGTTCCTTCGCCTTGCCGAGCCATCGCTCGACGGATCCAACCGCCTTGCCGCCGACCCAATACTGGTACTTGTTCTTGCTCACCGGATTGACAACGCCGGCGATGTGCCCGGAGCCCGCCAGTACGAAGCGTACCGGGCCGCCGAAGAAACTCGAGCCGAGAAAGACCGACTTCGCCGGGGCGATGTGATCCTCACGGGTGGCGAGATTGTAAACCGGGATCTTGACCTTACCGAGGTCGAGCTTCTGCCCGGCCACTTCCATCTTACCCTTGGTGAGGTTGTTCTCGAGATAGCAATTCCGCAGATAAAACGAGTGGTTGGCGGCGGGCATGCGCGTTGCGTCTGAATTCCAGAACAGCAGGTCGAACGGCATCGGCTTCTTGCCGCGCATGTAGTTGTTGACGACATAGGGCCAGATCAGCTCGTGCGAGCGCAGCATGTTGAACGCCGTCGCCATCCGCTTGCCTTCGAGATAGCCGCGCTCGGACATGCGGCGCTCGACCGCCTCGATCTGATCCTCGTCGACGAAGACCTGCAGGTCGCCGGCATAGGTGAAGTCGACTTGCGTGGCGAAGAAGGTCGCGGAAGCCGCGCGCCGGTCCCGCTTCGCTGCCATATAGGCGAGGGTGATGGCGAGGAGGGTGCCGCCAACGCAGTAGCCGGCAAAATGCACCTTGCTCTCGCCGGTCGCTTTCTTGACCGCGTCGAGCGCCGCCAGCGGGCCCTCGCGCATGTAGTCGTCGAAGCCCTTGGTGGCGAGGTGAGCGTCGGGATTGACCCAGGAGATGACGAAGACCGTCAGCCCTTGATCGACGCACCACTTGATCATCGATTTCTCGGGCGTGAGATCGAGGATGTAGAACTTGTTGATCCACGGCGGCACGATCAGCAACGGCGTCTTGAAGACGCTCGGCGTGCTCGGTGCGTATTGAATGAGCTGCATCAGGTCATTCTGGTAGATGACCTTGCCGGGGGTCAGCGCCAGATTGCGGCCGACTTCGAAGCTCTCGGCATCGGATTGGCGGATTTTCAGCGTCCCGCCGCCGGCGGCGATGTCTTCGGCCAGCATGTGCATGCCGCGCGCGAGATTGGCACCGTTCGTGGCGACGGTTTCGCGCAGCAATTCCGGGTTCGTCATCACGAAATTGGACGGCGCCAGCGCATTGGCGATCTGGCGAACGTAAAAGTCCGCCTTGAGGCGCGTGCGGTCGTCGAGGTCCTTGGCGTCGACGACAAGATGGTTCGCCCACTGCAGGGTGAGCAGGTAGGCCTGCTTGACGAAGTCGAAGAACGGATTCTCCGACCAGTCAGGGTCCTTGAAGCGTCGGTCGCGCGGATCAGGCTCGACCAGCGGATGGGCAGTCTCGCCGGCGAGCCGCTTGGCGCCGCGCGCCCAGAGATCGAGGTAGGTCCTGCCGAGGCTGCGCTGCAGATCGACGGCGCGGGCCGGATCTTCGAGCCAATATTCGGCAACCTTTCCTAAAGTCTTGAAAACATCCGCCCATTCGGTCGCGGAGTCGTCGGTGACTTTGCCTTGTTCCCGCGGGTTCAGATAGGCGGACAGGGCCTTGCCGCCTTCCTCCATCATGCGGGCGAGGTTGCGCGCAAGCGCCTCGTAATCGACGCCGCCCCCTGCCTTGGTGTCCTCCCTAGCCTTATCGTTCACGACACGCTGACCGTGCGCTGCGGCCTTATCGTTAAGGCCTTGGCGATCCATTCTTGCGACATATTACCCAGATATCGACCTGCAAGTCATCGCTGATAACAGAACTGGCTGATAGCAGAACTGAATGAGTTTTCGGTTGACCGCAAAGTCGCACCGTCCGAGTAGCCGCAGCCGCGCGCGACCGGCGTTCGTGCTGGCAGCGCTTGTATTGGCGGCCGCGAGCGGGGGCTTGTCCGGATGCGGCTCGATGATGGCCAGCATGCCGCTGATCGGAGAACCGAAGAATGCACCGCCGCGGCCCGAAGGCCCCACGCACTTTCCTGGCGCCTTCGCCCCGACGGCGGATCCCTCGGACCAGGCGATGACGGCGGCCGAACGGGACAAGCTGAAGGCGGACCTGATGATGACACGCGACACGGCTGCGGCGAAGAAGCGGGAGGAAATCAATCAATCCGCCCCGACGCCTCCGCCTCAAAGCCGCAACTAGATCGAAATAACAGGCGACATTGGCGCAAAAATGCGAGAAGGAACCGTGCCCCGATAACCCGCGAGAGCGGCGGCTCATGGTAGAAGAGCGCGCTGCATCCGTCGCGATTCGAGTATTCGGGTGCTGGAGCGACTGAGATGGAAGAATTTCACCGCATTCGGCGGTTGCCGCCCTACGTTTTCGAGCAGGTCAACCGCGTCAAGGCGACGGCCCGCAATCAGGGCGCGGACATCATCGACCTCGGCATGGGCAACCCCGATCTTCCCGCGCCGGCCCACGTCATCGAGAAGATGAAGGAAACGCTGGGCAAGCCGCGCACCGATCGCTATTCGGCATCGAAGGGCATTGCGGGGCTGCGCCGGGCTCAAGCGGCGTATTATGACCGCCGCTTCGGCGTGAAGCTCAATCCGGACACGCAGGTCGTCGCAACGCTGGGCTCGAAAGAGGGCTTCGCGAACGTAGCGCAGGCGCTCACCGCCCCCGGCGACGTGATCCTGGCGCCCAATCCAAGCTATCCGATCCACGCCTTCGGCTTCCTGATGGCGGGAGGCGTTCTTCGCTCGGTCCCATCGGAGCCGACGCCGCAATTTTTTGAGTCACTGGAGCGCGCCGTCCGCCATTCGATCCCGAAGCCGCTCGGCGTGGTCGTCTGTTATCCGGCGAATCCAACGGCTTATGTCGCGGACCTCGACTTCTATCGCGATCTCGTCGCCTTCGCGAAGCGGCATGAGATCCTCATTCTGTCCGATCTCGCCTATGCCGAGGTCTATTTCGATGGGGTGCCGCCGCCGTCCGTCCTCCAGGTGCCGGGTGCGATGGACGTCACGGTCGAGTTCACGTCGATGTCGAAGACGTTCTCGATGCCGGGCTGGCGCATGGGCTTCGCGGTCGGCAACGAGCGCATCATCGCGGCTTTGGCGCGTGTGAAGTCGTATCTCGATTACGGCGCCTTCACTCCGATCCAGGTAGCGGCAACCGCGGCGCTCAATGGGCCGGAGGATTGCATCGTCGAGATGCGGGAGACGTATCGCCGGCGGCGAGACTGCATGGTTGACGCCTTCGCCCGGGCGGGCTGGCCCATCCCGGCGCCGGCGGCTTCGATGTTTGCCTGGGCGCCCATTCCCGAAGCCTTCCGGCATCTGGGCAGCCTCGAGTTCTCCAAGCTGCTCGTGGAGAACGCCGAGGTTGCCGTGTCTCCCGGCGTCGGCTTCGGTGAACACGGGGAGGGCTTCGTGCGCATCGCGCTGGTCGAGAACGAGCAGCGAATCCGCCAAGCCGCCCGTAACATCCGGCGGTTTCTTGAAACGGCGCCGACAAAGCTGCACAACGTGGTCTCCCTTGCCACGCGCCGCTGATCGCGGCGCATCGCTTCTCCGGTTTCTATGAGTAATTCCCCTTTGAGAGTTGGCCTTGCCGGGCTCGGCACCGTCGGCGCCGCGCTTGTTTCGCTGATCGCCCAACAGCGCGACCTGCTGAATGCGCGTTGCGGCCGCGCGATCGAGATCACCGCCGTCAGCGCACGCGACAAGGTGCGCGACCGTGGGGTCGACCTTTCGGCGATGCGCTGGGTTGATGACCCCATTGCTCTCGCTGGTGACCCGGACATCGACGTCTTCGTCGAGCTGATGGGGGGCGAGGGCGACCCCGCCAAGGCAGCGGTGATGAAGGCGCTGAGCGCGGGCAAGGCGGTGGTGACCGCGAACAAGGCGCTGCTGGCGGCGCATGGGCCGCGCCTCGCGCAGCATGCCGAAGAAGCGAATGTCGCGCTCGACTTCGAGGCGGCCGTCGCCGGCGGCATTCCCGTTGTCAAGACGCTGCGGGAAGGCCTTGCAGGCAATGCCTGCGAACGGATTTATGGAATCCTCAACGGCACTTGCAACTACATCCTCACCCGAATGGAGAAGGAAGGATTGTCCTTCTCCGACTGTTTGCGAGAGGCGCAGCAACTCGGTTATGCGGAAGCCGATCCGACCTTCGATATCGAAGGATATGACACGGCGCAGAAGCTTTCGATCCTGGCGAGCCTTGCCTTCGGCGTGAAACCGGATGCCGACGCTATCTACGTCGAAGGCATCGCCTCCATCGCGCCGGAGGATCTGCGGGCGGCCGAGGAGCTTGGCTATCGCGTGAAGCTACTCGGGGTCGCCATGCGCACACCGCAAGGCATCGAGCAGCGCGTGCATCCGACCATGGTGCCGAAGACGTCCGCCATCGCACAGGTGATGGGTGTGACCAATGCGGTGACCATTGACGCCGACGCCGCCGATGAGATCACACTGATCGGCCCCGGCGCCGGGGGCCTCGCCACGGCGTCGGCCGTCCTTGGCGATCTCGTCGATATTGCGCGCGGGCTGCGCATGCGGCCCTTCGGCATTGCGGCTGACGATCTCGTCGCGGCCGAGAAGCTGCCGATGCAGCGGCATGAAGGCGGCTACTACATTCGGCTGCTGGCGCTCGACCGGCCGGGAACCGCAGCCGCGATCGCGCGCCATCTTGCTGACGAGAACATCTCGTTGGAATCCATCGTTCAGCGGCGGGCGCAAAACGGCATCCACGGGGGCGACCAGGCGAACGACGAAGCGCCTCCGGTGCCGGTCATCTTGATCACCTACGCCACGACCGAAGATGCCGTGCGCCGCGCGCTTGCCGCCGTTGAGGACGCGGGGGTGGTGGCGGGCAAGCCGCAAGTGATAAGAATCGAGAAGACCTGAAGCGCGTTAGTTCAGCAAGGGGACCTATGGACAAGAAGCAAGGCGCATCGCCGGCCGTCGAGGTTGAGCCGAGCCAGATTATCGAACGCATTCTCACCCTGGAAATCGTACGGGTGACGGAGCGCGCGGCCGTATCGGCGGCTCGTTTGCGCGGCCGTGGCAACGAGAAGGCTGCGGATCAGGCCGCCGTCGACGCCATGCGGCGCGAGCTCAACAAACTCCCGATCCAGGGCACGGTGGTGATCGGCGAGGGCGAGCGTGACGAGGCGCCGATGTTGTTCATCGGCGAGGAGGTCGGCAACAAGCAGGGCGCCCGCGTCGATATCGCCGTCGACCCGCTCGAGGGGACGACGCTTTGCGCGAAGAACATGCCTGGCGCGATTGCCACCATGGCGATGGCGGAGGGCGGTACGCTCCTCAATGCTCCCGACGTGTATATGGACAAGATCGCGATCGGTCCCGGTTATCCGGCCAGCGTTGTCGATCTCGATGCGCCGCCCGAGAAGAACATCCAAGCCCTCGCGAAGGCAAAGGGCGTGAAGCCCGAGAACATCACGGCGCTCATTCTCGACCGGCCGCGCCACGCCGACCTCATCGCCGCGGTGCGCAATGCCGGCGCCGCTGTGCGCCTGATCACGGACGGTGACGTCGCCGGCGTGATCCACACGGCGGACGCGGAAAACACTGGCGTCGACATCTATCTGGGCATCGGCGGCGCACCGGAGGGCGTGCTGGCAGCGGCCGCTCTGCGCTGCATCGGCGGACAGATGCAGGGGCGGCTGATCCTTGATACCGAGGCCAAGCGCGAGCGCGCGGCGAAGATGGGCATCGCCGATCCGCGCAAGAAATACGAGCTGCATGATCTCGCGAGCGGGGACTGCTTGTTCGCTGCGACGGGCGTCACCACGGGTTCGTTGCTCCGCGGCGTGAAATTCAACAACAATACGATTGAGACCGAGACAGTCGTGATGCGCTCGGTCACGGGGACGGTCCGCTGGATCCGCGCCGAGCATCGCCAGCTCGACAAATTCTTCCTCGATTGAGCAGGGCAACGTGGCGCAACCGATCGACATCAAGCCAGTCGGACCCAACGAGCGGACGGCGTGGCAGCCGCTATGGGAAGGTTATCAGGCCTTCTACAAAGTGAATCTGTCGGCGACGACGACAGACACGACCTGGGCGCGGCTGCACGACCCGGCCGAGCCGATGCATCTTCTCGGCGCCTACAAGGACGGGAAGCTGCTCGGCATCGTGCATTACATCTTCCACCGCTCAACCTGGACCGAGGGCGATTACTGCTACCTGCAGGATTTGTTCGTCGCGAAAGACGCGCGCGGGCTAGGACTTGGCCGCGCACTCATCGAAGCGGTGTACGCGAAGGCGAGAGATGCGAAGGTTGGACGCGTCTACTGGCTGACGCATGAGACCAACTACCCCGGTCGCACGCTCTACGATTCGGTCGCGGACAATCTCGGTTTCATCCAATATCGCAAGACGTTGTGACCCGAACTGAAAGCGCCTGATGATGGCGCCTGCGACGCCGCTTCCCGCCACCGACACGGCACGATTTTTCCTCGGCGTGGAGCGCTCGGCGACCGGTCGCGCTTGGCGGGACCGGCTTGATGCGCGTGGCGTCGCGCAAGCTCTCGCGATCACCCAGCGCGCCGGCGTTCCGGAACTGCTTGCGCGCGTCCTCGCCGGGCGTGGCGTCGAGGCGGCGGATGTCGCGGCCTACCTCGACCCGACCATCAAGCGGCTGATGCCCGACCCCGATACGGTCACTGATATGGCGGTGGCGGCGGGCCGCATCGCGGACGCCATTCAGCGCCGTGAGACGATTGCGATCTTTGGAGATTACGACGTCGACGGAGCGACTTCCGCGGCAGTGCTCGCACGGTTTCTGAGGTATGTGGGGCTTGAGCCTCTGATTCATATCCCCGACCGGCTGTTCGAGGGCTATGGGCCAAACGTCGAGGCGGTTCGGGCGCTGGCGGCGCGCGGCACGCAGCTTCTCGTCACAGTCGACTGCGGCACGACGAGCATCGATGCGCTGCAGGAGGCGCGGACGCTCGGGCTTGAAACCATCGTCATCGACCACCACCAGGCGGACGAGACGCTTCCGCCCGCGCTTGCGGTCGTTAACCCGAACCGGCAGGACGACCTGTCCGGTCTCGGGTATCTCGCGGCGGTCGGACTCGTCTTCCTCACCGTCGTGGCGGTCAATCGCGAGCTGCGCCATCGCGGTTTTTGGACGGCCGAGCGGCCGGAGATGGACCTACTCGACCTCCTCGACGCCGTGGCGCTGGGCACTATCGCCGATGTCGCACCGCTGCGCGGCCTCAATCGCGCCTTCGTGGCCAAGGGTATGATCGCGATCCGCCGACGCGAGGCGGTCGGCATCACGGCGCTGATGGATGTGGCGCGGCTCTCGGGGCCGCCGGAGCCGTGACACCTCGGGTTCATGCTCGGGCCGCGCATCAATGCCGGCGGGCGGATCGGCCGCGCCGACCTCGGCGCTGAGCTGTTGCTCGAGAGCGATCCGATCAAGGCCGGGGCCATCGCCGCGGAACTCGACCGTCTCAACAAGGAACGTCAGGCGTTGGAAGTGGCGACCGTGGCCGAAGCGGAGGCGGAAACCCTGGCGGCGCTCGGGATCGAGGAGCGGGGTTCCGTGGTCGTCACGGCGGGCAATTGGCATCCCGGCGTCGTCGGTCTGGTCGCAGCGCGGCTGAAGGAACGGTTCGGGCGTCCTGCCTTTGCCGTCGCGTTCGGAGTCGACGGGACGGGCGCAGGCTCCGGACGCTCCATCACCGGCGTCGATCTTGGCTCCGCCGTGCGCGCCGCGGTTGCGGCCGGGCTTCTCGTGAAGGGCGGCGGCCACGCCATGGCGGCCGGCATTACGCTGCGGCGCGACGGGTTGGCGGCGTTCCGCGCTTATCTGGAGGAAACACTGGCCGCCTCCGTCGCGCAGGCGCGGCGCGAGAGCGCCTTGCTGATCGACGGCGCACTGTCCGCCGCGGCGGCGACGCCGGACTTCGTGACGTCGCTCGAAAGGGCTGGTCCTTTCGGCGCGGGCAACCCAGAACCCGTCTTCGCGTTTCCGTCCCACACCGTTGCGTTCGCCGAGCCGGTCGGGGCAGGGCACGTGCGCCTGCGCCTCAAATCCGGCGACGGCACGTTCTTGCCGGGCATTGCTTTTCGCGCCGGCGATCAACCGCTCGGCCGCACGTTGATCGAGCATCGCGGACGCCCGTTGCACGTCGCGGGAAGCCTCGCCATCGATCGCTGGCAGGGCGGAGAGCGCGTGCAACTGCGCGTAAGCGATGTCGCGAGGCCGAACGGCGAACTGGAGACGATCCGCTGACGCTGCGTCATTTGAGTTAAAGCCGGTTTGTATCGACCTGAAGCGGTGTGGCATCGAGGAGCGACCTCACAGAGAAGGATCCCGCGATGCCTGGCAAGTTAGAGAAACGGCACTTTCAATACGCAGGGTGGTCGAAAAAGTTGTTCTCCGAGGTCGTGAGTGTCGAGGGGAAGGGCAGGCTGCTGTTTCTGTCGGGGATCGGCGCAGAGGACACTGGCGACGAACCGGGTGTGATTCGGCATCCCGGCGATGTCTACGAGCAAACGCGGCTCGCCTACGCGAAGGCAACAGCCGTCCTTGCCAGGCACGGTGCGACGCTGGCCGACGTGGTCAAGATCAGCGCTTATCTGCTCGACGTTCGCGAGGCGCCAAACTATCACCGCGCCCGTGCTGAAGCTTTCAAGGACGTGCCGGGGCTGCCGGCTCATACCTTCCTGTTCATCAATAATCTGGCCTGGCCGGGAATGCTGGTGGAGGTCGATCTCACCGCGGTGGTGGGCGAGGACTGATCAGCCGCCGCTGCTGCGAAGCCGGGCCAACAGCTTCACCCCCGCATAACCGTCCGCCGGCTGCATCCCGACGCGCCGCTGGAAATTGCGCACCGCGCGCATTGTCTCGCGGCCGACGCGGCCGTCAGTGCCGTCGGTGTTAAAGCCTAGCGCCGTGAGCCGTTTCTGGATTTCCTGCACTTCCTCAAGGGTCGGTGGCCGCTCACCTCCGGGGAAGGGATGCACGAACGGGCCGCCGCCACGAATGCGGTCGCCGAGATGCACGATCGCCAGCGAGTAGTTGAAGGACGGGTTGTAGCTGCGCACGGCGAAGAAGTTCTGTCCGATCAGGAAGGCGGGGCCACCTGGGTCCGGGATCCACAGCGCCGCCGTGCTCAGTCGTGGAAAATGCTGACCGCTAGCCGGTCGCAGCCCCGCCGCCTGCCACTGCGCGATCGTGCGGCGCGTTTTTCGGTCGGCGAGGCGTGTGTTGAAGCCGGCGGGGAGGGTGACTTCGGCGCCCCAGGCTTCGCCGCGCCGGTATTTTCCGCGCTTGACGAGGTAGCGCGCGCTGCTCGCGAGTGTGTCCGTAGGGTCACCGAAGGGCGAGACCTTGCCG
>JAFKKS010000140.1 GCA_017304555.1 Hyphomicrobiales bacterium | reverse complement strand
TCAGAGGGCGATTGCCTTATGGCCGTCCTGACTGGAACCGTCCGTATCGAGATCGCCTCGACCAGAGGCCGCGGCATGCTGCTCGCGCTCTTCAGTGCCGGAGACATCTTCGGTGAGATCGCGGTGCTCGACGGACGGGAGCGAACGGCTGACGCCGTCGCGCATACTGCGTGCACCCTGGCAGTTCTTGATCGGCGTGACATCCTCGCGATGCTGGAGCGCGAACCCTCTGCGTGGCTGTCCATCGTCGAGATCCTGTGCGGCCGGCTTCGCAATACCGACCAGCAGATTGTCGAAGTCGCATTTTTGGACCTACCGGCGCGTCTTGCGAGTGCGTTGCTGCGCATTTCTCAACGGCCGGACGACATTGAAGCCTCTGCACCTGTGACGCTCTCGCAGCGCGCGTTGGGTGAAATGGTCGGTGCGTCCCGCGAGAGCGTGAACAAATGCCTGTCCCAATGGCAGCGCGCGCGGCTCATCCGGATTCAAGGCGCCGACATTCGGATCATGAATCGAGACGCGCTCGAGCAGATTGCCGAGGGCGATTGATCCTACGCGCCGACCGCTCGAGCAGGCCTGGCGATACGCACGGGCGCGAGCCACGACATCCGCTCCGCGCACACGTTTCGCCCGCCATAGCAGTGGAGAAGCGGCCTGTTGATCAAATCATCCCGTGGCGCACGCCACTCCAGCGGCGCGCTTGCATTGACGATGGTCAGGCCGATGATGATTGATCGGTAAGCAACGGCGATTTTGGTCATGGTTAGCTCCTGTTTGCTCCCCTGACCATCGTCATTCTCATCCACCACACGGGATGTGATCTCGCTCACTCGAACGTCGTAACAATCGCCGGCGATTTCCGCGGATAAAAAATTTTTGCCCTGTGACGCCCGTCACAGGTCTACGCGGCGCAATGGCTCAAGGTGCTCTCGTTCGCAGCGGATGGTCCGCATCGCGAAAACAAGGGAGACCAGCCATGACGCGTTTGTCCTTCACCTTCGCCATCGCAATCGCTCTGATGGGTATGTTCGGTTCCTTCGTCGGTTCGGCCGCGGCCAAGCCGCAAGGCGTGACCACCGGCCAATGCATCCTCGATGACGGCTACAACCGCTATCGCCCGTGCAGTGGAGCGGACGGCAGCTGAGTCTTGCGGGCCCACATTGCTCCTCGATGTGGGCCCATTTTTTCGACCTCACCAAGAAATTTTGAATGAGCGCGCTCGATCGGTTGTGTCGAAGGCGCGCCTTCTGTTGCGGAGGCTGCTCATGCGCATCCCGGTTGTAAGAAATCGCACGATAGAGCGTCTGCCGGCGCTGGGTCCGCTTGCTGTGTGCGCCCTGTGGTTTGTGGCCGGCGCTCTCGTCTTGATGCTTTGGTTCGTCGCGGCCATCGGATCTTAGAAGTCGACGCGCGCTTTGTGCCGGCTGCCTCGGTGTCAATCGTTAACTGTGATCGACGCTCTCGTTCCGACGCGCTTACAGCTTAACAACCAAGGCCGGCTCCCAAAACATCACACCGGTGCTTTGCGCTTCCGCTCGGGTGTTATTCTCGCGTTCTTCGATGCCGGGCAGGTTCCAGTGGCGTCCGACGTTGCAGGCAAGCGCAGTGAAATACGGAGCGATGAGTGTCGATCCCGTCGCAAGATAAGCGGTGCGCGCTTCGTTGATTTCCTGCAGTCCCGCTTCCGCCGCCGTAAGGCCTTGGACCCAACCGCGCACTGCGCGGCCCCATGCCAGCCAGTACTGAAAATTATGCTGGTTCGAAAGCCGGATGGCGTCGATCGCCGAAGCCTCGGCCGCTTTCGGGTCTGCGCGAAGCTGCGCGCAGGACGCAGCGAAGCAGTGCGCGTAGCAGATGCTGAAAGCGTGGTCTGCCATGTTCGCGTACTCGAGCGCTCGTTCGAGCTTGTCCAGGCCAGACGTGTGCTTTCCATCGAGGCAGTCGAGCCAACCGAGATAGGAGAGGGCGACGGCTGCCGGCTCAGCGCCATGCTGATAAGCGTGACTGGCATGGCGCGCAGGATCGTAGGCGGCCATCATCTCGCTCAGCAGGCCGTGTGCCGTCGCATAGCTGCCGCGGTAGAACTCGACCAAGCCTTTCGTGCGCAACGCTTCGACAAGCCGCGCTTGTTGCGTCTCGGTATCGGAAGTCCGCCGCGCCGTTTGGATCAACTTGTCGGCAATGACGTCTGCCGTGCCGAGCTCGCTGCGGAGCAGATGCAGATTGAAGCGCCCCCGTTCCAGATGAAACGTGGCTTCCTCCGAGCCGATCGTGTCGGAAAGCGTCGCCGCGTCGTCATAGACTTGCTTCAGCTCCGGGCTCGACCAGCCGGAGACGGCGATCAGCGGAGCGGGAAGCGTGCTGAGCAGCTCGAGCTCGGCATGCGCGGCATCCTCGGCGTCGCTTTCTTTGAAGCGCCGGCAGTCTTCGAGGCCTTTGCGAAGGTGGTCGAGCGCCTCGGCGTTGGCCGAGCGCTTAACCGCGTCGCGCCCAGCCTTGAGCCAGTGGGTAATCGACTCCTGGAAATTTCCGCTCAGCGAATAATGGATGGCCAGCCGCTCCGGCATCGAGTCGATGTCGCCCAAAGCGCCGGCAACGGCAAGCTGTGCGACGCGCCCGTGCAGCCGCTCGCGATCGGATTTCAGGAGAGTTTGGTAAGCGACATCGCGCAGCAAGGCGTGCCGGAATTCGAAAGTCGCGTTCGGAATGGTGCCGGCCTGCAGGAGGATATTGGCATTGACCAGAGCTTGCAGCGAGACGACAAGTTCGTGTTCGCTGACATCGCACAATTCAAGCACGTGGCGGAATGCGAATTGCCGTCCCAAGACGGACGCGTGCAACGCGACCTTGCGTCCGACACCCAATCCATCGAGGCGACCCATCAGAGAGTCCCGCAAGGTGGACGGAATGCGCTCTTCGCCGGGCTTAACGATAGCGCCGCCGTGGTCCAGGACGGCGCGCGCGAATTCCTCGATATAAAGCGGATTCCCGTCGGCGCGATCGACGATCTCCGCGAGCTCGAACGACGTCAGGACGCGTGCGCCTGCCGTGGCGTTTGCAAGCTCCGCCGCTTCCCCGGGCAAAAGACGGTCCAGCTTTTCAACGCGGGGCGCGCTCATCTCCGCCAATGCTCTTGGCGGAGGGTCCCGAGAGGTCATCAGCAAAAGCAATTGGCTCGATGTCGCCGTCGATGTCAGTTCGCCCAAAAATTCCAGCGTGGTCGGATCGGCCCAATGGATGTCGTCCAGAAGCACACCGATTTTAGGCCCGTGTGAAAGAATCTTAGCCTTAAGCCGCTCGAAGGTTTTACGGCGCCGCTGAAAGGGCGACAATTGTGACAGATCAGTCTGCGTTGAGCCGTCGGATTCGACTTCCCCCGGACCAGACAGCATTGAACTGAACGGGTGCAAGGTTGAGGATTGGCCTTGCGGATGGCAAGACAAGTCGAGCCAGAAATAGTCAACAGCAAAGGGATGCGCTGCGACCTCGTGCGCGAATTTGCTTTTTCCGATCCCCGGCTCGCCCTGAAACAGGTAGATGAGGTTTTCATTGTCGGCATTTGTGATCGTTGACGTCACGCGCGACATCAATGCGTCGCGGCCGATAAAGTGACCCATAGTGATCGGCCGGCGTACCGGGGTTGGCTGCGGTTGGGCTGTAACGACATACGCCTTAACGCCGATCGAGTCGGTCCGCGCGTTCAAGAAGTCTGTCTGCTCGAGTACGACGGAAGGCGGGAGCAGTAACGCAGTTGCGTCGCTGACGATGATCTCGCCCGGCTTTGCCAGGGCTTGAAGTTTCGCGGCGATATTGGGTGCAGAACCGGATACGGCGTCGTTCTCGGGGCGCTCGTCGCCATCCGTATCGCCGACGAGCGCCAGTCCGGTGTGGATTCCGATGCGCGTCGCGAGAGGAAGAGCGAGTTGCGCGTCAGCCTTCAAGCTGAGATCCGCGAGACTCAACGAAGCGATCGAGCGCGGCAAATCCCACGCGGCGGAGACTGCGCGCAGGGCGTCGTCCTCCGCCGCCCTTGGATAGCCGAAGTAAATCAGCACGCCGTCGCCCATGAATCTTGCGACGTACCCGTTCCACTGACGAACGACGCCCGCGACGGCATCGCGATAGCCGCGTACAAGCGTCGTATAGTCTTCCGGATCGAGGGCGAGCGAGAGCTTGGTCGAGCCGACAAGATCGCAGAACATCACGGTAAGCTGCCGGCGCTCGACGAGACCCGCCGCATTCGACAAGCCGGAATTATGTTCGTTCCGTCGGTTGTGTATGAGTTCGACGCCGCAAACTGAGCAGAAGCGGGCCGCGGCGCTTTGCTCGGCGTCGCAGGACCAGCACCTGAAGGAATTCACGACGGTCACGTTGCGCCTCGCCGGATGCCCGGAACTTAAAAATTTACCCGATTATCGTCGCGCCTAGCCACTGCATGGACGTCAGCGTCATCTTCGCTTGCAGCCGTACGTTGAAGGATACGCGGGCGGGAGGTAATATAGGGGTTCTGCGACCGCGACAGCAGGGGGACTTTGTCACGAACAATCCTCCCGACCGCTCCGACTCGATCTATGTCGCGCGGCACCGGCCTGGCCTTGGCCCGCGTGTCGACCCCTCCTATGACGCGCAGGTGGGGCGCGTCATGCTCGCTTTGGAACGCGGCGAGAGCAGAACGTCTCAAACCAGCGGCTACATCGAACTTTTTAGCGACGGGAAGCACTCCGCATTCGATCAACTGCGCGCATTTTTCGCCGTGCTTTACGATCGCGAAGCATTGCCGGTGGCGCCGCATGTATGGACGCAAGTGGAGCGCGTTCGCTATCTGACGTCGGACGTTGCGGCGGGAGTGGCGCTCCCTCTTTACTCCTTCAATCCGCAAGTGGCCGGTCGTCCGCCGGAGACGTTGAACGACGCGCTGGAGCGTCTTGAACGTGTCACGCGCGGCGCGCTGGCACGCGCCAACGTTATCGGACTGACGGTCGATTTCGATTTCACGGTCGAGGCCGAGAAGCTGCGCGCGGCACTTGCGCGCGCGCCCGAGACGACATTGTCCATTCGTGCTGCGGCGGATGTGCGCGCGAACATCGACCGCGTGCTCTTCGGAGAATCGCTTCCGGCTGCCGACACGAAGCGCCGGCGTTTTGACATCCAGGATGTCGCGCTCTCGGGTGGCGTCGGCGCTCTGATCAAGAATGCCATATGCGAGCTGTGCGATGATGCCCAGGCTTCGCGCGCACCCGCTCTCGACTACGGCGTTACGGAAACAGGGCAGGGCGTGATTGTCGGCGTCGTCGATTTTGGCTGCGACTTCGCGCATGCGAGCTTTTGCGATGCAGATCGCAGACATTCGCGCGTGCTGGCGCTCTGGGATCAGAACGAAGGCCCCGAGACTGATCTCGGCCCTGCGATCGCTGTGTCCGAACTACCATTTGCAACGGTCGGTAGGGAGCGCTGCCCGTTCGGTTTCGGTCGCGTTTTCAGGAAAGAAGCGATCGACATGGTGCTCCAGCAGTGGCGGGACGCGCATGCTGAGGATCGCCAATGGCCGTATGGCGCATTGGGGTATGATCCGCACCAGCACCACTATCTCGCTCAGCCGCCGGTCGCTGCACACGGAACGTGTGTTCTCGATATCGCCGCAGGCCGAGAACGCCAATGGGTCACGGACGGCAGCGACCATGCGATCGTGAAAGGCGTCGCGTCGGGCGCCGATCTCGTATTTGTGCAAATCCGTACGCATTTGCAGCAGGACGGCCGCCGCATCCTCGATGCGAACGATGTCGTCGACGGCGTCGCCTTCATCTTCCATCTCGCTGAGGAGCGAGGGCAGCCCTGCGTCGTCAACCTGAGCCTCAACACCATGAGCGGGCCGCACGACGGCGATGGCCATTTCGAGAGACGGCTGTCGAACCTCATGCGCAGCGGGTCTGCTGGCGCCGACGTGAAAAGCCGCGCCGTCGTTGTCGCGGCCGGAAATCTGCCGGAGAAAGGCGCGGAGTGGCGTCAGTGGCAGCATATCGCCGATACGGTGAAAGCCGGCCAGCCGTTCGCGTTCTTTTGGAACCTGTCCTACGCTAGCGACGACAAGACGCGAAACAGTCTCGAGATCTGGTATGACGCGCCGGGGGCGTGGCTGCAGGTCACATTGAGTCACGAGACCCTGGGTGTCGTTGCGACGGTCAATCCGGGCAGCGCTGCCGAACTCCTTGCTAATGGCAAGGTCGTCGGCTCAATCATCGGTTCACGAGCGCGTCCGGCCATCGAGGACAATGCCGATCTCAAGCGACGAGCCGATACGAAGCTGCCGGACGACGATCAATCGCCGAACCGTCATGTCATCCTGGTGACGCTCGACCCGCATATCGAAGGTGCGGTTTACTGGAAAATCTCGCTCGCGATTGTCGATGCGTCGAACACAGTGATCGACGCCACGGCCGACATCGCGGTGCCGTTTCATGCCTGGTTGGAGCGTGACGATGAGGGGCAGACGGGCATTGCGCGGTGTATGCGACTTCCGACTCCGTTCGAGCCGGCCGACCGGCAAACGAGCATCGGCACATTGTCTTGCGGCACGGATTCGATTGTCGTGGCCGCTTATGACGCGTCGCGCCCACAGGTCGGCCTGTCTTCGATGTCGGCATCGGGGCCCACGCGCAAGGCGGATGGCAAAAAGCCGGATCTCTCTGCGCCAGGCGTCGACCTCAAGCTCATTCTGTCAAAATCGGATACGGGCCGTGTCATCCAGTCCGGCACCAGCTTGGCTGCGCCGTTCGTGACGGGCGCGATCGCCTGTCTCTACGAAGCGTCGCCGCACGCCGATCTCGCCACCGTCAAGACCGCATTGATGCAGACCGGGCGGCGCAATATCGGGGAGGAAAACGCGGCCGGGTGGTCGGAGCAACTCGGTTGGGGGCGGTTGAGCCCCGCGAAAGCCGTCGATTGGATCAAGCAGGGCAACGTGTAAGCCGTCACGCTCAAAAGGTTACCCATGGTGTCCATAGGAAGTACTCCTCCTTTCCTCGACGGATACGCGGGGGCGGGTGCGACATTTTCGAGCCCAGGGCCGCTCGAGCGGCCGGTGAAAACGACGCTTGTCATCACCAAGCAGTGCAATCTTGCCTGCCGCCTCTGTTATGGCGACTGCAACGAACAAGCGCCGCGCGCGGAGCTATCGATGCCGGAATGGCGGAAAGCCATCGATGATCTGGCCGCAAACGGCGTGATCTGGTTGTACATCGAGGGCGGCGAGCCGTTCGTGCGGGAAGGCTTCGTCGATCTCCTCGCCGAGAACGCGCGCCGGATGTTCTTGATGGTGCGAACGAACGCGACCCTGATCGATCAATCTCTGGCGCGCCGATTGAAAGAGATCGACGTCGGCATCGTGCTGGTGGATGTGTGGGGCGCGACGGCGCAGACGCATGACGCATTGACCGGCATTCCCGGCAGTTTCGGTCGTTCCGTTCGCGGCATCCGTAATCTCGTCGAGGCTGGCATCGAAACGCAGATGCTTTTCATCCTCAATCGCGTCAACGTTCACGAACTGCAGCCCTATGCGCAGCTCGCCGCCTCTCTCGGCGTGCGCACGATTGGCATTCTGCGGCTTTATCCGCTCGGCCGTGTGAAGCGCGAATGGAGCGTGCTGTCGCTGTCATTGAATGAAATGACGCGGGCGCTCGACGGGCTGACTGCGCCCAGCAGCGTGCGCGTGATGCAGTCATGGCATCCGCGCAATGCGAACTGTTGCTGGCAAATGTCGGCGATCGATCCGTTCGGGCAGTCGATCGGTTGCGCCTATCTGCGCGAATACGTCGATTTCGGAAACGTCACGCAGATGCCGTTCATCGAAACCTGGAACCATCCGTTGGCAAAACAATTGCGCGCCGGTCATGTCGAACGCAGCTGCAAGCCGTGCGCCTCGACGCAAGGTTCGCATGGCGGATGCCGGTCCACGGCTTATGCCTTCCACGGCCGCTTCGACGCGCCGGACCCGTTCGATCTGGAGTTGAACGATGGTGTCGACCTCACGGCGCTGCCCAGATCACGATGATTTTGGATCGAGGCGATCCAAAGTCATGAACGTGATCGATTCTCATATTTTAGAGCGGGATGCGGGCGGAAAACCGCTATACACTTTTCCTCATCCCGCTCTAGCGGCAACGGCACAGAAGCGGCAGGACCTGAAGGTCAGGCCTCTCCCTGAGATCAATCTGTGCATGGTCTACCGGCCGCGGCCGGCGCGCATCGTAACCCTGAACCTGAGCGCGTGGCTGCTGCTTGAAATGTGCGACGGGTCGCCGATCGGTGATATACTGGCTAATTACGTCGGCGTTCTCGATCGTCGCGGGAAGCAAGCGCCGGTCGAGGAAGCCGATCGCGGATTGCAGTCTCTTATCGATAGCGAACTGATCATCGTCTCGCCAGTTGCACGGCAATCGGGAGGATCGCATGAGTGAACGCACGAGCCTTGAGACAATCGCCGATCTTATTGGAAAGGATCCGTCCGCAGGTGCGCCAGCGGCTGCGCTTCTGACTCCGGACGTGCGCTCCGGCGCGACCTTTCCGTTTTCGGCGAGCGGCAACGCCGACGACGGGCTTCCGCCGTTCCTCGTCATCTGGAGCTACACCGTACCGAAGGCGGACCGTCAGGCCTTCGCCAACGCGGTGAAGGATTTTGAACAGGGCTTTGGAAACCCGCCGAGCGTCGTGCCCGGCCTTGCCTATCGCGGCACCTATTCGGTGAGTGTTTCCGCGACGGCGCCCGATCTCGAATATCGAACGATCTGGAGCCTCTCGTCGTTGCAAAATTTGCAGACGCTCAACGATCTGACGGCGGATACAAGCAAGGCGAAATTGCAGGCCATGCTGAAGTTGATCGAACAGCAGCCGGCGATGCGTGCCGATATCGTCGGACGAACGGTCTTCTCCAAGATTCTCGTCAATCAATGAGCTGCGGCTGATTTGGGGATCGCCTTCTGAATTTCGGATTCGATGTGCATCATGGTCCCGGCCTGTAGGTGGTGAAGGTAATGAAGGTGCCGTGCTTGGCGTGCAAGCCTAATGTGCTCGTCTGTCTTGCTGCGTAGATGCGGTTAGCTGCCTAATGCGTAGGAGGTGCGCCGGCAGTCGGCAGCGCCAAGCTTGATACCGCGCTTGCGATCATCGATCGTGATGCAAACGCCCGTGCGTGGCCATTCGTTTGCCGGCCACGGTTCCAGCTTGTGTCCCTTCTTGGCCAGCGCGGCTGTTGTCCCCTCTGGGAGGCCATCCTCGATTTTCAATACGCCGGGATAATAGGCGTGCGGCGCAAAGGAGTCGGGGAAACTGTAGGAATAGACGCGACTCTGTTCGACCGCGTATTGCGGATCCATCCCGAACACAGCCATGTTCAAGAACACTTGGCTCATCGCCTGAACCTGCAAATCGCCTCCAGGCGTGCCGAACGGCATGACATATTCGCCGCGCTTGATGGCGATGGCCGGATTGGGCGTGAGGCGCGGGCGTTTGCTCGGCGCCACCGAGGCGGGATGCGCCGGGTCGAGCCGCGATTGAATGCCGCGCGGCGAGAGCGAAAGTCCGGTTCCGGGAACGATGGGCGACTTGCGCATGACGCTGTCACTCGGCGTCGCGGAGAAAGCGTTCCCGTGTCTATCGACGACCGAGATGTAGGACGTATCGAGCGGCGCGGACTCCAGCGACAGCGGCTTCGGCTCAAACATGCGTGGAGATTTGCCGTCGACTTCCCCGGCCGGCGGCATGCCAAGAAACGCGCGGTCGGGATCGATCGCCTGCGCGCGCATACGCCCGTAAGACGACGAAAGGAGCGTTTCCACCAGGACGGAGACGAATTTGGGGGCGCCGTAATAGGCTTCACGGTCTGCAGCCACCAGCTTGATCGCTTCGACAAGCCCATGAAGCTAAGGCGCAGAGTTGTGCGCGTGCTTATCGAGGCCGAGCGCATCACAGATTTTAAGAATCTGCAGCAGCATTGGTCCTTGGCACCAAGGCCCGCATGCATACAGGTCGATGCCGCGGAAATTGACGGTGACCGGTTCATCGATCGTCACGCGGTAGTTGGCGAGGTCGTCGGCTTCCAACAATCCGCCGTTGTCCTTTTGAAAGTCGACGAACATCTTCGCGAGATCGCCACGCATGTCACGTTTCACGCCGGCCATCGCTTCGATATCGAGAGTATCGGCCGGCTGGCGCATGATAAGAAGCTGTACTTCGTCATCGACGCCATGCAGTCGGTTGGCGTCGTGCCTCTCGATGCGAGAGCGGCACAAGCCTCTCTCGTGGCGTTCGGATGTCACAAGGGCCTCTACGTTCCGCAGGGAATGGGAGCGCTCTATGTCCGCAAGGGTCTCGCGGAACTGCAGCCGGCGTATCTCGCGGTCGCCGGGCTTGCCAATCCGCCTGCCGATCTTGTCGCGCGCGTGGACAATATGCAGTTGCGTGAGGACGCGGGCCGCTTCGAGATCGGCAATTTCAATCTACCGGACATCCACGCGCTCGCCGCTTCGCTCTCGTCGGTGGAGCGCCTGGGAGTCGAGCAGATCTATGAACACGTTCTTGCCTTGGGCGACCGCTTGATCGAGCACCTGGATCGGCTGGATGTCGGTCTCGTCGGGCCGCGCGAGCGCAAACATCGCTCGCATATCTACGTACTGAACCTGCCGGCGCAGGAGTGGGTCGAATACCTCGCCGGTGAAAACGTTCGCGTTTCGCCCGAACGTGACGGCATCCGTGTGTCGTTCGGGTTCTTCAATACGCTTGAGGACGTGGACCTGTTCGCGGCGATCATCGCCCGCCGCCAAGCGGGCGGATGAGGGAGCGATAGGCAGATCAAGCTGCGGGCGCGCGACGTGATCCGCTAGCCTTACGAAGCACGTTACGTAGAATCGCGAGGCCTTTATCGATTTCGTCGTCGCTGCAGGTCATCGGCGGCACGAGACGGATCACGTTGAGGCGGCCGTGGCTCCCACGCGCCTGCACGAGCAGGCCTGCGTCCTGACACTGCTGAACGACGGCTTGTGCGAGCTTATTCGCCGGCGCTTTGGTCTTACGATCTTCGACCAGTTCGACGCCATGCAGCACGCCGCGCCCGCGGATATCGCCGATGACGTCGATCTCCTGCATCATTTTCTGGAGTTGAGACTGCACGCGCACCTCGATGGCGGCCGCACGTTCCACGAGGCCTTCCTCTTGGATGATGTCGATGCTGGCGACGCCGGCGGCGCAGACGATCGGATCGCAAGCGTGCGAGCGGGTCGCGAAATAGCCGTTGCCGACGGCTTTGTCGGCGATTTCCGCCGAGGTGCAAACCGCGCTGACGGGGAGGCCGGCGCCGAAATGCTTTGACACCGTCATGATGTCAGGCACGACGTCGTCGTGCTGATGGCCCCACATGCGGCCCGTCTTGCCAAGACCCGTCTGGGATTCATCCATGATCAAGAGCATGCCGCGCTCCTGGCAGCGCTGACGCAATGCTTTAACGAAGCCGGACGGCGGCACGATG
>JAFKKS010000205.1 GCA_017304555.1 Hyphomicrobiales bacterium | reverse complement strand
CGACATCCCCAACCAGCGGATCATGCGCTGGGACGAGGAGACGGGGCAGACCTCGATCTTCCGCAAGCCGTCGAACTGGGCGAACGGCAACACGCGCGACCGCCAGGGCCGCCTCGTCACCGCCGAGCAAGGACGGCGCATCACGCGCACGGAATATGACGGCCGCATCACCGTGCTGATGGACAAGTTCGAGGGCAAGCGGCTGAATTCTCCGAACGACATCGTCGTCAAGTCCGACGACTCGATCTGGTTCACCGATCCGATCTTCGGCATCGCCGGGCATTACGAAGGCGACTTCGCGGAATCCGAGATCGCGCCGAACGTCTATCGTCTCGATCCGAAGACCGGCAAGGCGACGATCGTCGCCGAGGGCATCACCGGGCCCAACGGTCTCGCGTTCTCGCCGGACGAGAAGATCCTTTACATCGTCGCCTCGCGCGACACGCCGAACCGCACGATCCGCGCGTTCGATGTGAGCGGCGAGGGCGACAAGACCAAGCTCTCCAACAATCGCGTGCTGATCGATTCCGGCGCAGGCGGCACGCCGGACGGCTTTCGCGTCGATGTCGACGGCAATCTCTGGTGCGGCTGGGGCATGGGCGGCGACCGCGACGGCGTTATGATTTTCAATGCGTCGGGCAAGCCGATCGGCAAGATTTCATTGCCGGAGCGCTGCGCCAACGTCGCCTTCGGCGGGCCGAAGCGCAACCGCCTGTTCATGGCGGCGAGCCACTCGATCTACGCCGTCTACGTCAACACCCAGGGCGTTGCGGGTGGCTGACGCGTCCTTCCCATCCCATTGTCATTCCGGGGCGCGCCGCAGGCGCGAGCCCGGAATCCATAACCCCGGCTGCGGCGTATGGATTCCGGACAGCCTCACTTCGTTCGGCTTCCGGAATGACAAGATCACTTCCCCCTCAGTAACCAAGGAGAAATTCAATGGCTATCGAACGTAAGGAAGTCGGCGCGCGCATGAGCCAGGCCGTCATTCATGGCGACACGGTCTATCTCGCCGGCGTCGTCGCGCGCAATGCCGGCGGCAAGAGCATGACCGAGCAAACGAAGGATGTGCTGGCGACCATCGACAGTCATCTCAAATCGGCCGGCACCGACAAGAGCAAGCTCCTCACCACGACGATCTACATCACCGACATGGCGCAGTTCGCCGAGATGAACGCGGTGTGGGACGCGTGGGTGTCTCCCGGCAATACGCCGGCGCGCGCGACGGTGCAGGCCAAGCTCGCGTCGCCGCAATACTGCGTGGAGATCATGGTCATCGCCGCGCGGTGATGCGGCAATGAGCATCGACGCGATGCTCATGTCATGAGGGCACAGCGCTCACGCTCCCTCTCCCCGCAAGCGGGGAGAGGTTTGCGAAGGGCTCATACTTCGCCCGACGCCGAACGGATCGGTGCAGACTTTTCCCTGCGGAAATGCGTTTTCCTTAAGCCGACAAGGAGCGCATGATGACCGCACCGAATGTATCGCTGCTCGATCCACGCGAGCGCCACTTCACGATCGAAAGTCCCAACAAAGGTCTGCGCCTTTTCCTGCGGCACCTCGCGCCGACGCGGGCGGCGCACGACAAACGCGTCGTACTGTACGTCCACGGCGCGACGTTTCCTTCCGCACTGTCGATCGCGCACCGCTTCGATGGTGTCTCCTGGCGTGACGTGCTGTGCGCGGCTGGCTTCGACGTCTGGGGCTTGGATTTTCAAGGTTTCGGCGGCTCCGACCGTTACCCGCAGATGCAGGAGGCTGCCGACGCATCGCCGCCGTTATGCGACACGGCCGACTCCACCCGTCAGCTGGAAGCGGCGGTGCGTTTCATCTGTGCCGAGCAGCACGTCGCGAACGTCGCGCTGATCGCG
>JAFKKS010000139.1 GCA_017304555.1 Hyphomicrobiales bacterium | reverse complement strand
CGCAAGCGCGCGCAAGATGCGCCATTGCTGATCGGTTAGCCCATGCTCATGCAAGTGCGGCCGGAAACGCTGCATCAGCGCTTCGCGCGCGCGCACAAGCTGCATCGGCAGCGAGCGTGTGAAAGGCCGCAACCGCGCAGCCGGCGTCGACGTGTGACGTACGGTCGTCATGCGTGGCCGGCGCAATTCTGGTTTGGAATCGTTTGCGACTGCAACACACCGCGAGCGCGATCGTTGCGCACGGACCATCGTGCCAGATCGAATTGCGCGCCGGCCCCCGTCGGCGTTCCAGTCACGATTGCATCTCCTGGTGTGAACGTCGTGAATTGAAACTCTGTGATTCAACGTCGCGCAAAAAAAATCAAGCTCTCCGTTTGACGCGGCAGACCGATGCAAGCGATGCGATCCGGAGAATGTGTTGCGAAGTTTGCATTGCAGAGGTGATTTTCCACGTTGTTGCACCGCTATAAATATTTCGCACGGCGGACCGCAGATGCAGCTGTCCGTGTGCGCTGCTATGCGAATTGCCGGGTGCGCTCGCGTGCTTTTTTCTCGATGATCTGAAATCGAACGACCGCAGGGCGTCGCGGCTGCTTGTCCGTATGACGATTGACAATCGCCGCGCGGCGTCGCCTCTTGAGAGGGCGGTGTCAACGCACGCCGTCGCGCTGCCTCTGTTCCGACTATCCTACGGTTCCTCCCATGAGCTCATCATCATTCGACGCGACGGACCTCGACCGTCTCATTACCGGTATTCAAAGCTGGGTCGAGATCGAAAGCCCGACATCCGATACGGCGGCAGTGAACCGCATGGTCGACCGGGTGCAGGCCGACGCAGAGCCGCTGCCGATTGTCGTCGAGCGAACGGCGGGGACAGGCGGCCGTGGCGACATACTGACGCTGCGCACGCGCGATGCAGGCGATAGACCCGGCATCCTCATCCTCTCGCATCTCGATACCGTGCATCCGATCGGGATGCTGGCCGGTCCGCTGCGCTTCCGCCGCGACGGTGACAAGCTTTACGGCCCCGGCATCTACGATATGAAAGGCGGCGCCTATCTTGCCTTCGCGGCGTTTGCGGCGGTGGCAAGCGGGAACAATGCGCGGCTTCCCGTCAGCTTTCTACTGACACCGGACGAGGAGATCGGCAGCGTCACGTCGCGTGACGCGATCGAGGCGGAGGCGAAGCGCGCGCGTTTCGTCCTTGTCACCGAGCCGGCGCGCGATGGCGGCAAGATCGTCACGGCGCGCAAGGGCGTCGGGCGTTTCGAACTGACCACGACGGGTGTGCCGGCGCATTCCGGATCGCGGCATCAGGACGGGCACAGCGCCATCAAGGAAATGGCGCGGCAGGTGCTGGCGATCGAAGGGATGACCGATTATGCGCGCGGTGTCACGACGACGGTTGGGATGATCAACGGCGGTACGGCGCCCAACGTCATCCCGCAGTATTGCCACATCACCGCCGATCTGCGTGTGCGCGAGGTGAAGACCGGTGAGGAGTTCGAGTCAAAGATCCTTTCGCTGCAGCCGGCCGATAAGGACGTGAAGCTCACGATCACCGGTGGCATGAACCGCCCGCCGTTCGAGAAGACGCCGGAGATCGAGGCGCTCCTGAAGCAGGCGCAGACGGTCGGGCGGGCGTTCGGGCTCGACGTCAAGGATACGGAGATGACCGGCGGCGGCAGCGACGGCAACTTCACCGCCGCACTCGGTGTGCCGACCCTCGATGGCCTCGGCATCGACGGCGAGGGCGCGCACACCGAATGGGAGCACGCCTACATCTCCTCGATCGTTCCGCGCGCGAAGCTGATACAGGGATTGCTGGAGACGTTGGGGTAAATGTCGGCGCCATATTGACGCGGTGTTGTCGCGCTTCGTAAGCTCCCACTGTGTGATGGGGATGGAGTTCCCCCGATAACCGCCCGAGGTGAGACCGAGGGCTGATGACTCCTGCCATGCGGGTTCCGCCCGCTCGGCGGGAGCATGGATAAGCGCCCGCCGCCAGGCGGGTTTTTTGTTGCCCGCGACGACAACGAAAGGGCGATGCGATGAACTATCTGATTGTTTTTGTCGGCGGCGGGATCGGGGCTGCCCTGCGTCATGGGATCAATGTCGGCTGTGCGCGTCTGTGCGGCACGGCTTTCCCGTATGGGACGCTCACGGTGAACGTCGTCGGCTCGACCGTGATGGGGCTGCTGGCGGGATATTTTGCCTTTCGCGGCGAGGCTACGCAGGTCTGGCGGTTGTTTCTGACCACCGGCATCCTCGGCGGGTTCACCACCTTCTCGTCATTCTCGCTCGATGCGGCGCTCCTTTGGGAGCGGCATGAGCCGGTGCTTGCTGCGAGTTATGTTATTGGCTCTGTTATCGTTTCCATCCTCGGCCTGTTCGCCGGGTTGTATCTCGTGCGGCAGATCACCTGAACCCCGCTTCGCCTCGTCCTTAATCTCCCACTGCATTTTCCGACTGCATGTGCATTGACTTCACACGCCCGTTATGAGAATGAACATTCGCTCCAATTTACCGCAGCGCATATAATGCGCCCAGCCTCGTGTGTCGTTCGCCATGCGCCGCGCCAACGCTCAGCGACAGCTCGACCGACGGGCTGAAATCCTCGAGGCCGCCGAGCGCTGCTTCGTCCGCTCCGGCTTTCATCAGACCTCCATGCACGAGATCTGCGCCGAAGCCGGCATGAGCCCGGGCAATCTCTACCGCTACTTTGCCTCTAAGGAAGCGATCATCGAGGGGATTGCGGAGCGTGATCGCGCCGAGGTGCTGAGCCAACTCGCGGCAGCCAACTTCACGGACGACTTCTTCGGTACCTTTGCCGCGCTGGCGCGCCATCACGTGGTCGAACGCACGGCCGACGACGTCGGGCTCTGCGCGGAGATCATGACCGAGAGCCGCCGTAATTCCGCCGTGGCGCGCGTGTTCCAAGGCTTCGACGCGGAAGTGAAGTCGCGCCTGGTGAGTGTGCTGCGGGAAGCTGCGGCGCGGGGCGATATCGCGAAGGACATCGATTTCGAGACCGTCGTGACGATGCTGATGATCATCGTCGACGGCGTTTGGTGGCGCCGTGCAGTCGATCCGAATTTCGACGCGGAGGCGGTGCTTCCACTGTTTCTGAGCATCACGAAGGACATGCTTCTCGCCCGTACCGGCGGAAAGCAGGGGAGCGCACGATGAAGACGAGCCGTATTACAGCCGTCGGACTGGTCGCCGCCGCCGGCCTTTGGATTGCGTCCGGTTATTTCATTCCGCACGAATCGGCAGAGAGCAAAGCGGCGGTGCGCCCGCAAGCGGCGGCGCCGGAGAAGCTGTTCCGTGTCGCGGTCGAGCGCACGTCGCTCGTTCCGCATGCGCAGAAGCTGCTTGTTTCCGGACGGACCGAGGCGGATCGTAAAGTCTCGATCGCGGCGCGCACGTCGGGCGTGCTCACTGAATTGCGCGTGCATCGCGGCGATCGCGTCAAAACCGGCGATGTCATCGCGGTGCTGGCGGATGAAGGCCGTGAGGAGCAGGTGGCACAGGCGCGGGCGCTGGTCGCGCAGCGCAAGACCGAACTCGAAGCGCGCAGCAAGCTCATCGAGAAGGGCATGATGCCGAAGCTCGAGCTGGTCAATCTCGAATCCCAACTCAAGACCGCTCAAGCGTCGCTGGCCAATGCCGAGGCCGAGCTCGAGCGTGGCGTCGTGCGCGCGCCCTGGCCCGGCATCATCAACAATACGTCCGTCGAAGTCGGCCAGTCCTCGTTCTCGTTCATGGGCACCGAGATCGCGCAGCTTGTCTCGCTCGATCCGCTGCTCGCCGTCGTCGAAGTGGCCGAGCGCAAGCTCGGCGACATCAAGGTCGGTGAACCGGCGGAGGTGCGGCTCGTCACCGGGCAGACGGCAAAGGGCAAGATCCGCTTCGTTTCCAAGACCGCGAGCGACAAGACGCGCACCTATCGTGTCGAAGTCGAGATGGCCAATCCGGATAGCGCCATTCCGGACGGCATTACGGCCGAGGTGGCAATCCCGATGAAGACGATGCCGGCGACGCGGGTGCCGCGTTCGGCGCTGACCTTCGCATCGTCGGGCGACCTCGGCGTGCGCACGGTCGGCGACGACAACAAGGTGAAGTTCCTGAAGGTGAGCGTCGTGGAGGACGAGCAGGAATTCATGTGGGTGTCGGGCATTCCCGACGGCGCGCGCGTCATCGTGCAGGGCCAGGACTTCGTCGGAGAGGGCCAGCACGTCGAGCCGATGACGTCGCCGCAGACGGTCAGTTCGGCGAAGTGAGTTAGCCTCGCCCTGAGGAGCGCCGCAAAGCGGCGCGTCTCGAAGGGCGACTTTACCGCCATCCTTCGAGACGGCGCTTCGCGCCTCCTCAGGATGAGGCAGAGAGCAAGAGCAGCGAATGATACGCCGCATCGACTACGCCATCAGCCATGCGCGATTGACGATCGCGACGCTGATCTTCCTGCTGACGGCGGGCTTCGTCGCGTATGAGACCATCCCGAAAGAGGCGGAGCCGGACGTCAAGGTCCCGATCATCTACACACAGCTATCGCAGCGCGGCATCAGCCCGGAAGACAGCGAGCGGCTGCTGCTGCGGCCCGTCGAGACCAAGCTGAAATCAGTCGGCAACGTCAAGGAGATGCGCTCCACCGCTTTCGAAGGCGGCGGCTATGTGCTGCTCGAATTCGAAGCAGGCTTCGATTCCAAGTCGGCGCTCGCCGATGTGCGCGCCAAGGTCGACGAGGCGAAGCGCGACCTGCCGAAGGATGCCGACGAGCCGCTGGTGCAAGAGGTCAACCTCTCGCTCTATCCGGTGTTGGTTGTCGCGCTCTCCGGCGACATGCCGGAGCGCTCGCTGCTGCGCATCGCGCGGCTTGCCAAGAATGCGGTCGAACAGGTGCCGGGCGTTCTCTCGGCGGAACTGCGCGGTGCGCGCGACGAAGTCGTCGAGATCATCGCCGAGCCGATGCTGATGAAGAGCTACGGCGTTTCGCTGGAGCAGCTCATCGCGGCAACGCAGCAGTCGAACAGCCTGGTCGCCGCCGGCGCGCTTGAGGGCGATTCTGGCCGCTTCGCGGTCAAGGTGCCGGCGCTGATCGAGCGGCCGCAGGACGTGCTGAAAATCCCCGTGGCGGCGTCCGCCGGTGCGGTGGTGACGCTCGGCGACGTCGCGCAGGTGAAGCCGACATTCAAGGACGCAACCGGCATCACGCGCGTCAACGGCAAGCCGGCGATGACGATCGAGGTCTCGAAGCGCACCGGCGCCAACCTGATCGAGACCGTCGACGGCGTGAAGGCGGTGGTCGAGAAGCTCAAGACCACGTGGCCGGAGACGGTGCAGGTCTCCTACACCCAGGACAAGTCGAAGCTGATCCGCCAGATGCTGTCGGACCTGCAGAACTCGGTCGCGACCGGCGTTCTGCTCGTCGTCGTCATCATCCTGTTCGCGCTCGGCTATCGCGCGTCACTGTTCATCGGCATCGCGATCCCCGCGTCGTTCCTGGCCGGCGTATTAGGGCTGCAGTTGGCGGGGCTGACCGTCAACATCGTCGTCCTGTTTTCGCTCATTCTCGCTGTCGGCATGCTGGTCGACGACGCCATCATCGTGTCGGAGTTTGCCGAGCGCCGGATGAGCGAGGGCATGCCGCCGCGCGAAGCCTATGCGCTCGCCGCGAAACGCATGTCCGGGCCGGTGATCGCCGCGACCGCGACGCGCGTCGCCGCCTTCTCGCCGCTTCTTTTCTGGCCCGGTATCGTCGGCCAGTTCATGAAGTATCTGCCGATTACGCTGATCGCGACGCTGTCAGCCTCGCTCGCGGTCGCGCTGTTCTTCACGCCGACGCTCGGCGCGCTGCTCGGCAAGGCCGCGCCAGTACCGCACGACGAACGCGCGAACGATCGCGGCCTTTACATGCGCACCGTGCGCTTGGCGTTGCGGCACCCCGGTTCGACCCTGGCGTTCGCGGCCTTTCTGCTGATCGCCGTGCAAGTCGCCTACGGCAAGTTCGGCAACGGCGTCGAGTTCTTCCCGAAGGTCGAGCCGGATTACGGCCAAGTCATCGTCCACGGTCGCGGCAATCTCTCGCTGGCCGAGAAGGACGCCGTGATCAAGGAGGTGGAGAAGCGGGTTCTCACTTTCGATGGGTTGAAGACGGTCTATACCCGCACGGGTGAGCAGCCGCGCGGATCGAACGAGATCACCGAGGATACGATCGGCGTCATCCAATTCGAATTCGCGGACTGGAAGGTGCGTCCGCCGGCACATGAGATCATGGATGCGATCCGCGAGAAGACCGCGGACATCCCCGGCATCCTGGTCGAGGTGACGGCGCCGCGCGCCGGGCCGCCGACCGGCAAGCCGGTGCAGGTGCAGATCAGCGCGCTCGACCCCGACCTCATTCCGGGTGCGGCGAAGAAGGTCGCCGACATGCTGCGCGCGCGGCCGGAGATTCGCGATCTCGACGACGGCGCGCCGCTTCCCGGCATCGACTGGCAGATCAACGTCGACAAGGCGCAGGCGGCGAAGTTCGGCGCCAGCGTCTCGACCGTCGGCACCGCTATTCAGCTCGTCACCAACGGGACGAAGATCACGGAATATCGCCCCTCCGAGGCCGACAAGCAGGTCGACATCATCGTCCGCTTCCCCGACAACCGGCGCAACCTCGACCAGATCGACGATCTGCGGGTGCAGACTGAATCCGGATATGTGCCGATCGGCAACTTCGTGAAGCGCGTGCCCGCGCATCGCGTCGGCTACATCAATCGCGTCGGCGGCAATCGCGTGATGACCGTCTCGGCCAACGTGGCGGAGGGCGTGCAGAGCGCCAAGGTGCAGGAGGAGATTGCCGCCGAGCTTTCGAAGGGCGTGCTCGGTCCCGGTGTTCTCTGGAAGCTCAAGGGCGAGGACGAGGAGCGTGCGAAGGCCGGCGCGTTCCTGATGAAGGCGTTCGGCGCCGCGATCTTCCTCATCTTCGCGATCCTGCTGGCGCAGTTCAACAAACTCACCTCGGTCGGCCTGGTGCTGACTGCGGTGGTGCTCTCGACCATCGGCGTGCTGCTCGGCCTCATGATCATGGGGCAGCCGTTCGGCGTCGTCATGACCGGCATCGGCGTCATCGCCAATGCGGGCGTGATCGTGAACAACAACATCGTGTTGATCGACACCTACGACCGGCTGCGCAGCGAGGGCGTCAACGCCTACGACGCGATCATCGAAACTTGCCGCGAGCGTGCGCGTCCGGTGGTGCTCACCGCGGTGACCGCCATTCTCGGCGTTCTGCCGATCGCGTTCGGCATCAACATCGAGTTCCTGGCGCGTGAGGTGACGGTTGGCGCGCCGGCAACGCAGTGGTGGATCAGCCTCTCAACCGCGATCGTATTCGGCCTCGGTTTCGCGACGATCCTGACGCTCCTGGTGACGCCGGCAGCTTTGATGATGATAGCCAACATGGCGGCATGGCGGGTGCGGCGTAAGGAAAAGCGTGCGGCGAAGCGTGAAGCGCGGCGTCTCGCGCGTGGCGGTTCGGCCCAGCCGGCGGAGTAGGTGCTTCTCCGTCATCCTGAGGTGCTCGCGAAGCGAGCCTCGAAGGATGCGCGGCCCGGGAGTATGGGGCCATCCTTCGAGGCTCGGCGCCGGGGCGCCTCGCCCCTCAAGGTGACGGCTTAGGTTGAACGTGGCACAACTACGTTCATGCTCCCCGATCCCGCACCCATCACCTCCCGCGCGCCGGTCATTCCGGTGCTCACCATCGAACGGGCCGCCGACGCGGTGCCGCTGGCGCAGGCGCTGGTCGCCGGCGGGTTGTCGGCGTTGGAAGTCACGCTACGCACGCCGGCCGCGCTCGACGCCATTGCGGCGATCGTGAAAGCGGTGCCGGATGCCGTCGTCGGTGCGGGGACGATCACCAAGATCGCCGACCTCGATGCGGCATTGAAAGCCGGCGCGCAGTTCCTCGTCAGCCCGGGCACGCCGCCCGCTTTTGCGGACGTGCTGGCGCGCGCGCCGGTGCCGGTGCTGCCCGGCTGCGCCTCGGTCTCGGAAGCGATGACATTGTCCGCGCGCGGCTTCACAGTGTTGAAGTTCTTCCCGGCCGAAGCATCGGGCGGAATTGCGTGGCTGAACGCCGTCGCAGGCCCGTTGCCGCACGTTCGGTTCTGCCCGACCGGCGGCATCGGCGCCAAGAACGCGGCATCCTATCTAGCTTTGCCGAACGTCGTCGCGGTCGGCGGCTCCTGGGTGGCGCCGAAGGACGCGATCGCGTCAGGCGATTTCAAACGGATCACGACGCTGAGCAAAGCGGCGGCGCGACTGCGCAAATAACGCTGCTCAATGCACGCTCTGCGCGCGTGGCACGATGGCGCCGCGATGCTGCACCACATGGCCAGCGAGAGCATGCGCCGCGTGCACAGCCGGCACCGCTTCGCTGCCGGAGAGCCTCGCCGCGAGATAGCCGGCGCTGAAGCTGTCGCCGGCGGCCGTCGTGTCAACCGGCTTGACGGCTTGTGTGATCGGCACGAATTCGCGGGTGCCGTTCGCGACAACAAGCGCCGGATTCTGTGCGTTCTTGACGACGATCTCAGGGATGCCGAATGCCTGCAGGCGTTCCACCGCCGCCTCAGGGCTGGCGTCGCCCCACATCGCGGCCTCGTCGTCGAAGCTCGGTAGCGCGATGTCGACGCGCTTGAACGCTTCGCCATAGACGGTGCGGGCGCGGGCGACGTCGCCTCTCCAGTTGCGCGGGCGATAGTTGGTGTCGAAAGCGACTTTCACACCCTGCGCGCGCGCAAGCTCGAGCACTGCGAGAAAGCGGCCGATGCCCGTGTTGTTGTAGATCGAGAGCGTGACGCCGGAAAAATAGATGAGCTTAGCGGTGAGCAGCCGTTCGGCGACGACGCTCCAGTCCGCGAGTTCGAACAGTTCGCGCGCGGGCGCGGTTTCGCGCCAGTAATGGAAGGTGCGCTCCCCGCTTTTGTCGGTTTCGATCAGGTAGAGGCCGGGCAGGCGATCCTTGACGCGCAGCATCGATGTCGTCGCGATGCCCTCCGCCTTCGCCAGTTCGACGATCCCGTCCGAATAGCGGTCGTCGCCGAGCGCCGTCGCATAGGCGACCGAGACGCCATTGCGGGCGAGATAAACAGCGGTATTGAAGGTGTCGCCGCCGTAGGCGAGCGAAAAGCGCCCGTTCTTGCCGCGCGAGAGTTCCACCATGACTTCGCCGACCGAGACGACTTGAGGCGCATTGTCGGACATCGAGACCTGCCGGATGGAGAGAGGACAGTCAGCATAGCTAGCTTAGCGGTGCGATGCGACCCGGTGCGATTTCGACCATCTGCGCCTGCGGGGCGATATCGGCAAAGGCAGCCGGGTCGGCGCCGGTCATCCAGACCTGCGCCTCCAAGCTTTCGAGCCAGGCATAAAGCGCGCGCCGCCGGCCGGGATCGAGATGCGCCACGACTTCGTCAAGCAGGAGGAGCGGCGCGGTGCCTGTCGTCTGGATGATGAGGCGCGCATGCGCCAACACCAGGCGGATCAGCAGCGCCTTCTGCTCGCCGGTGGAGGCTTGCGCGGCCGGCGTCCCCTTGGCGACGTGGATGACGTGCAGGTCGCTCAGGTGCGGGCCGTCGAGCGTGCGCCCGGCGGCGGCGTCGCGCGCACGGTTGGCGCGCAGGGTCGCGCGATAGCGGTCTTCGACTTCGATGGCGGGCATTTCCGGCAACGCCGTCTCCATCCAGCCTTCGAGCGTGATCGCGGCAGCGGGGAATGCGGTGGTGGCTTCGGCGGCGACAGCGAGCGCGTGCGACAGGCGGCGCACCGTGTCGGAGCGTGCGGCCGCGACCGCGACTGCGAGTTCCGCCGTTTCGCGCTCGATGGCGTCGAGCCATTGCGGATCGGCGTTCGGCTGCTCGAGCAAACGGTTGCGCGAACGCAGACTGCGCTCCATCGCGCTCACGCGCGCATTGTGCCCATGATCGATCGCCATGGTAAGGCGGTCGAGGAAGCGCCGGCGCTCAGACGCGGGGCCGGTGAAGAGGCCGTCCATCGCCGGGACGAGCCAGAGCGCGCTCAGATAGTCGGCAAACGCATTGGCAGAGCCGACGCCCTCTCCGTCAATGCGGCATCGACGTGCCTCGACGTTGCGCTGCGACGGCGGATCGATCCCGGTTCCGAGCGTTGCGAGACCGAGTGGGCCTTCGACTTCAGCGGCGACAGCCCAGGAGCCGTCGCCCTGTGCGAACGCCATCTCGTCGAGCGTGGCGCGGCGCAGCCCGCGGCCAGGCGTGAGCAGGGAGAGCGCTTCAAGCAGATTGGTCTTGCCGGCGCCATTCGGCCCGACCAGCACGACCGGACGCTCATCCGCACGCAGCGACGCCGTGGCGTAACTGCGAAATTGCGTCAGCGTCAGTTTGCGGATACGGGCGGCGGTCATGCGCGGTACTCGTCATGCGCGGGCTTGACCCGCGCATCCATCATTTAAAGGACTTGACTGTCAGGTGATGGATTGCCGGGTCAAGCCCGGCAATGACGAGCAAGCAATCACACCCGCATCGGCATCAGCACGTAGAGCGCGCCGGAGGCTTCGGTCTCCTGGATCAAGGTCGGGGAGCCGGGATCGGCGAGTTTGAGCACCGCCTGCTCGCCGTCGATCTGCGAGGCGATGTCGAGGAGGTAGCGCGAGTTGAAGCCGATATCGAGCGGGTCGCCGTCGTAACCGACCTCCAGTTCCTCAGTGGCGCTGCCGGAATCGGGGTTCGTCACCGAGAGCAGGAGCCGCGGGCCACTGAGCGACAGCTTCACCGCGCGGCCGCGCTCGCTCGACACCGTCGAGACACGATCGACGGCGGCCTCGAAATCCTTCTTGTCGACGGTGAGGTGCTTGTCGTTGCCAGCCGGAATGACGCGCGCGTAGTCGGGGAAGGTGCCGTCGATCAGCTTCGAGGTGAGCACCATATCGCCGAGCATAAAACGGATCTTGCTCTGTGAGAGTTCGATCTGCACCTCTGTCTCGCCGTTCTCGATCAGGCGCTGCAGTTCGCCCACGGTCTTGCGCGGGATGATGACGCCCGGCATTCCCACCGCGCCATCGGGCGCCGGAAGCTCGAACTGCGCCAGGCGGTGCCCGTCGGTCGCGACCGCGCGCAGGGTCGGCTTGTCGGTGCCGGCCGGGTTATGCAGATAGATGCCGTTGAGGTAGTAGCGCGTCTCCTCGGTCGAGATCGCGAACTGCGTCTTGTCGATCAGCTTCTTGAGATCGCCGGCGGCGAGCGTGAACTTGTGCGTCATCTCGCCGGCGGCGAGGTCGGGGAAATCCGTTTCCGGCAAGGTCTGCAGCGTGAAGCGCGAACGCCCGGCGCGGATGGCGAGACTCGCACGCTCGCCGGTCGATTCGATGACGACTTGGGAGCCGTCGGGAAGTTTGCGGACGATGTCGTAGAACATGTGCGCGGGGACGGTGGTGGCGCCGGCGGTGCCGATCTCGGCGGCAAGCGGTTCGATGACTTCGAGGTCGAGGTCGGTCGCTTTCAGGCTCAGCTTTGACTTGGCGGCGCGCAACAGCACGTTGGACAGGATTGGGATCGTGTTGCGACGC
>JAFKKS010000204.1 GCA_017304555.1 Hyphomicrobiales bacterium | reverse complement strand
CATATACCTGACTGGCCGTGCGGGGGAAATTGCTCGGCCGCGACACGACGGTACGGACGTCGTGATCGGTCAATACGTTGCAGGAACACACGATCATGGCTGAGGGCTAAACTCGTGAGGACGCTGCTCAACACCTAGGCGACCGCCGGGCCCGATGCAAAAGGAAAACCGCCAGTTTGAAGCTATTCCAAATTGACTTTCATCAATGCACTCAACAACTTGGAATCGATCTAAAGTGACGGGTGCGCCGGTCCGCGCTGGCTGTCACGTCAATCATGCGGGCCGCCGCAAATCGGGATAAGATCAGACAACCCGACAGGAGCCTCCGTGAAGCACATCGAACCCGACGACCTCGGCCACATCTATGCCCCGCCGACCCCGCGCGCCGTCGCCAAGCAGCTGACGCGCATCGACCGCCACGCCGCGCATTTCATCGGCCTGTCGCCGTTCTGCGTGCTGGCCACCGCGGGGCCCGACGGCAGCGTCGATGCCTCGCCGCGCGGCGGCAATCCCGGCTTCGCGCGGATCGAGAACGAGACGCGGCTGCTGATGCCCGACCGTCCCGGCAACAACCGCATCGACAGTTTTCGCAACGTGCTGAGCGGCCGCGGCTATGTGCAACTGATCTTCTTCGTGCCCGGGCTCGACGAGACCCTGCGGGTCGGCGGCGAAGCCGGGCTCACCGTGGACGCAGACGTGCTGGCGTCGATGATCGAGTTCGGCAAGCCGCCGCGCGCGGTGCTCGACGTCGCCGTGCGCGAAGTCTATTTCCACTGCGGCAAGGCGCTGATGCGCTCGCGCCTGTGGTCACCGGAGGCGCGGGTTGCCCGCTCCGTGCAGCCCAGCATCAGCGAAGTGATCCACGACCAGACCGGCCACGGCCCACCGGAAAGCCAGGCAGAGCTCGAAGCGCGCTTCAGCACCCGGCTTTGAACGGCTACGCGATCGTTCGACTGCGACGACATCCCGCATCGTCTTTCAATCCCGCTCTCCAGATCCCGGGTCGCGTCATGGACACCCTGCTCCCCCTCGCCGAACAGATCGCGGCGACCCTCGTCGCCCGCGGCGAGACCGTCGCCGTGGCCGAATCCGCGACCGGCGGGCTGATCTCGGCAGCGCTGCTCGCGGTGCCGGGCGCATCGGCCTATTATCGCGGCGGCGGCGTTATCTACACGCCGCGAGCACGCGCGGCGCTGGTGAACATCAGCCGCGAGGACATGGAGCCGATCGGCCTGCGCGGCGCAACGGAGCCTTACGCCGTGCTGCTCGCCGATCGCGCCCGCAATCTGCTTAATACCACCTGGGGCGTGAGCGAAAGCGGGGCGAGTGGCCCGACCGGCAACCGCTATGGGGACGCCGCCGGGCACTCTTGCATGGCGGTGACCGGACCGCGCGCCGCCGTCATCACCATCGAGACCGGCAGCAGCGACCGCATCGCCAACATGCGCACCTTCGCACACCGCGCGCTCACCCTGTTCGCCGAAACCCTGGCGGCCGCGCGCTGACCGCACGCAGAATCGCCCGACGGAACCGCGTGGCCGCGCAGCGGCCCTCGCATTTCCCGCTTTCACATTTCATGAGCCAATGTGACCGGCCGGAGAAAGCCCCTGTTTTTCCAGCACGAATCCAGATGCGAAAAGTGAGCGGACAGCATGCCGCGATCTTGAAGGATCATTAACCGCCTCCATCGCATTTTCGTCACATATGGCCCCTACCCCCGGCCCGTCTCCCGACATTGAAGTGAGAAACATGCGAAAATTGCCGATCGCGATCGCGTCCGTTGTTGCCATGCTGGCCATTGCTGCAGGCTCACCGGTCTTCGCGCAGGACTTCACCGGCTCTCTTGGCGCCAGCCCCACAGCGACCGCCGCCCC
>JAFKKS010000138.1 GCA_017304555.1 Hyphomicrobiales bacterium | reverse complement strand
GACGGTAAGGACGACATCCTCTGGCAGAACACCACCACCGGCCAAGCCGTTGAGTGGCTGATGAACGGGTCGCAGGTTGTCGGAACGGTCGACCTCGGCAAGTTGCCTGCATGGGACGTTCAGCACCACGATTTCGATATCGTGTGAGAGAATACTGGCAGTCAGAGCGATCGTGTCGTCAATAATGTGCTTTAACGATGGGCACAGACACGATCACTCTGTTTTCCTTGCCGGTCTATAGCATAGCTCGTGCGTTCGATACCGACCAAAGGCCGATAAGGTTGCGCTTTGGTTGTTACGCATAGTGGCGCGCAGTTTTGACGGAGGATCCGCATGGCCACTCCCGTAAAACTGGTTGAAGATACCCTTTTCGGCTATTCGCAAAATTTCCCGACCGCGGATCCCCATGTGGCCGCGCTGTCCGATGGCTCGTTCATCGTGACCGCGGAAGCCACCGACAACACTGGCGACATCGATATTGTCGCTGAACGTTTCTTCCCTGATCTAAATGGCGGTTTTTCTCAACAGAACTTTATTTTTTCCGGCGGCTTCCCCGGTGACATCGTCAACTCGACACAATCCAGTGTCGTCGGCCTGTCGGGCAATTCCATCGCCGTTGTCTGGACCAACAAGCCGACGGACACCAATGACGCCGACATCCATGCGAAAGTCTTTTCGCTGAACGGTGGCGGTGCGTCGACGGAAATCGTCGTGAACGTCGGAGACACGGCCGGCAATGAAGTGCGGCCGGAAGTGGCGGAACTTTATCCTGGCGGGCCGCTCGCCTTTGCGTGGATCGATCTGGCGACCTTCACGATCAAGGCTGCGGTCTTTGATCAGTTCGGCCGCGCCGTCGCGACGAACATGACCGTCAGCACGACGGAGGCGACGAATGTTTCGGGTATCTACGATCTCGGCCTGACAGCTTTGGCGAACGGCCAGATGGTTGTCAGTTGGACGGACGACAACAACCAAAGCTTCTTCAGGGTTGGTGGTCAGTCTGGCTTTTTCAACGATCAAGTGGCTCTGGCGGGGACCGGCCCCACCGACGTCACCGCGCTCGCCGACGGCGGATTCGTGGTCACCTATGCCCGCGGCGGCGCGTCATACGCGACGGTGTTCAATGGCTCGGGGACCGTGACGGCTCCTGAGTTTCAGATTGCTACGGCGTCAGGGTTTGAGGCCGTCACCGCCCTCGAAGACGGCCGGTTCATGTTCGCTTATAGCGCCGGCGGAAATATTTGGGGGAGCGTCTGGAACGCTGACGGTACCCGCTCCAGCAATGAATTTCAGATCAATAGCAGTACGGCGACCGGGATGTCGCGGCCGCACCTTGAGACGCTCGCGGACGGCACCGTGGCTGTGACGTGGGAAGCCTCCTCGACCAACGGACCGGATATTTACAGCACGATCATCGATCCGCGGGAGGCGGGAGTCCAGCTTGCGGGAACCTCATTTGACGACACGTTGTTCGGAACGCGCTACGCCGACACGATAATTCTAGGAGACGGCAACGATCAAACCGACGCCGGGAGCGGCGATGATCAGATTTTCGGTGGGCGCGGCATCGACACTATTCGCGGCGGCGCCGGCAACGACAAAATAGATGGAGGGGCAGGCAACTTCGACACCGCCGTTTTTTCCGGCGTTCGCGCGGCCTACACCCTGACCGATCTCGGCAACGGCAGCGTGCGCGTGGTCGGGCCGGACGGCACCGACACGCTGACTGGCATCGAGGCGCTGCAGTTCGCCGATCGATCGATCGGCTGGCCTCCCGTGACGGTCCATCACGCTGAAAGCGATTTCGGCGGGGACAGCATTTCCGACATTCTCTGGCGCAACAGCGCCGGTCAGATTGCCGTCTGGCAGTTGGACGCTAACGGCAAACCGACCTCTACCGTCAGCGCCGGCAGTCTCGCAACCTCATGGCACGTCGAGGACACGGGCGATTTCAACGCCGACGGTAAGGCCGACATTCTTTGGCACAACGATAATGGACAGACGATGATCTGGACCATGAATGGCAGCCAACATGTGGGTACGATAAATCTCGGTGGCGTGGGAACGAGCTGGCAGGTTCAAGGCGCGGCCGATCTCAGCAATGACGGGACGAGCGATATCGTCTGGCGCAATACGACGGGTAGTTTGGTCGTCTGGAATATGACGGGCACAGGACAGGTCAGTTCGACAATCAATCTTGGCTCAGTCAGCAACGCCTATCACATCCAGGCGTTCGATGATTTCAATGGCGACGGCAAAGAGGACATTCTCTGGCGCAACGATAACGGCCAAGTTGTGCTCTGGCAGATGAATGGTGCGCAGGTTGCTGCAGGTACCACCGTTAGCAGCCTTTCATCCGCTTGGCATATCCAGGGCAGCGGCGATTTCGATGGCGATGGCAAGGCCGACATCCTTTGGCGCAGCGATACGGGGCAGGCTGCGATTTGGTTTATGAGTGGCCCCCAAGTGGCCAACATGGCGGCGATCGGCACCTTGAGCAGTGCGTGGCAGATAGAGACGACGGGCGACTACAACGGGGATGGCAAAGACGACATTCTTTGGCGCAATACCACAACGGGTCAGGCCGCCGAATGGCTCATGAACGGATCGCATGTCGCTGCGACGGTCGATCTCGGCAAGTTGCCGGCCTGGGACGTTGCCCACCACCAGTTCGATGTCGTTTGATGATACTTGGTGGCGTGACGGCCTTGCCGCGCCGATCGGTTGCGCGTCAATACTCTCGTCACACGCTTTTTAGTGTGGTGCTTCAGCAGGCGCACAAAGCGCCGAAGTCGTCGCTTTGTCGAACAAGCACAGCGCCCCCACCGCAAAGGTGACGAATACCGTTTGCTGTAGGCGGAAATCGGCGGTGGCCGCAACTCTCGCAACCACGGTGTATTTGCCCATGCGGACGTGCACGTGCTGCTCCGATCCAAGCTGTTCGCACAACACGACAGTGCCCTCCGTCCCGCCGGGTACGCTCGTGTGGTGAAGCTGGACGTGTTCCGGCCGAACGCCGACGGAAACCGGCAAGTCTTTCGGAATGCTACCGACGATGTTGTCGAACGAGGCATCCAACATCAGTGACGGCCCTCCGTCTTCGATGTGCAAGGCGCGGCTTCCGCCGCCCTCGACGATGCCGTCCATCATGTTGATGCCGATGTCCCCCAAGAAAGAGGCGACGAACTGGTTGCCCGGCTTGCTGTAGAGGTGGATCGGCGTGCCGGCTTGCTGCAGCTCGCCGGCGGACATGACGGCCAGGCGATCCGACAGGGTCATGGCCTCTGCCTGGTCATGCGTCACGTAAATGACGGTGGCGCCGAGCCTCTCCTTAAGTAAGCGAAGCTCGGAGCGCATCTGGACGCGCAGCCGCGCATCGAGGTTGGACAGCGGCTCATCCATCAGGAAGACTTTCGGGCTCCGCACCAGCGCGCGACCGAGCGCCACCCTTTGACGCTGACCGCCGCTCAACTGGCGCGGATAGCTATCCAGCATCTCGTTGATGGCGAGCACGGTGCTCACCTCCTGGACCTTGCGATCGATATGAGCGCGGCTCTCCTTGCTTGCCTTGAGCGGAAGCTCCAGGTTTCCGCGCACCGTCATGTGCGGATAGAGTGCGTAATCCTGAAACACCATGGCGATGCCGCGATGCTTCGGCGGCACGTCCGTGACGTCCTTGCCGCCGATGAATATGCGGCCGCTCGACGGCGCCTCGAGGCCGCAGATGATATTGAGGAGCGTCGACTTCCCGCAGCCCGACGGCCCCAACAGGCTGAAGAACTCGCCGTCCGCAATCGTCAGGTTCACGCCGCGCAGCGCGGTCTTGCTGCCGAACGTTTTCGCGACATTGTCTATTCCGATCTCTGCCACGCAGCATTCCTCTTTGTATCGGCTTGAAGCAGGCGGATTTATCCCTTCACCGCGCCGGCGGTGAGGCCCTGCGTCAGTGTTTTCTGGACGAACCCGACTAGGATGATGACCGGCAGCAGCGCGACAACGACGGCCGCTGTGAGCTGCCCCCACTGGATGCCAAACTGTCCGACGTAATTGTAGAGTCCGACGGTGACCATCCGGTTCGACTCGGAAGAAGTGAGTGTGACGGCCAGGATGAAGTCGTTCCACACGAACATGAAGATCAGGATGGCCGCTGCGGCCAATCCCGGCCGCACCAGCGGAAGCGAGATGCGGTAGAAGATGGCGAGCGGGCCGTAGCCATCGACTTGCGCGGCGCGGTCGAGGCTTTGCGGCACGCTGGCGAAAAAGTCCTTGAGCAGCCACACCGCGATCGGCATTTGCCAGCCGCTATAGATCAGCACCAGAACGAGTTTGGTGTCGAGCAGGCCGAACCGCGTACTCAAAAGGTACAGCGGCACGACATTGGAGACGCGCGCGATCATCATCGAGGCGAGGATTAGATAGAGCAGGGTGCTTCGCCCGCGGAAGTCGAAGCGCGACACCGCATATCCCGCATGCACAGCGATGACGAGCGAGAGGATGATGGTGAGCGCCGCCACCAGGATGCTGTTCAGGAGATAGAACGGCAGGCTCGAGGAGAGCACGTTCGCGTAGTTCTCGAACGTTGGCGAGGAGGGTATCCAAGTCGGTGGATAGGCGACGACATCCGCTTCGTTCTTCAGCGATGTGACGAATCCCCATGCGATCGGGAAAAGCGCGAACACGCACGCGAGGATCAGCAAGGCGTAGACCACGAAAACAGGAAATCGTTTCACAGTGACATCGCCCTCGCGGCAGTTACTTTCGATGACTCGCGCTTAAGCACGCTCGCGGCGCACCGATAAGATGTAGAGTGCGGTCAACACGACGTTGAACGCGAAGACGACCACAGCCATCGCCGAGGCAAGGCCGGTGTTGTAGTAGTCGAAAGCTTCCCGATAGAGCCGCAGCGGCAGAAGCTCCGTCCGGCGACCCGGCCCTCCGCCGGTGAGGATCAGCGGCAGCTCGATCATGTTCAGGCAATGCATGGATCCGATGATCGTGACGATGAGCAGCGTCGGCTTCAGGTGCGGCAGCGTGATGTGACGGAAGGTCAGCCATGGAGAGATGCCGTCGACCTGCGCGGCGCGGCGGACCCTTTCCGGAATCTGCTGCAGGGACGCGAGAAGCAGAACCATCGAGAAGGCGTAACCGTTCCACGCGGAGGCGATGACGAGCGAGAACATGGCCCAGTGCTGATCCAAGAGCTGGACGTTGGGCAGTCCGATGATTTCGAGAAGCCGCGACACCGGCCCGAGATTGCCGTTGAGGACAAACCGCCACAGCAGCGCGGTGATCACGAGCGACGTGATCCAGGGAACGATCAACAGCGTCCGGAAGAGTCCGGTGAATCGATGGTTTCGGTTGAGAAGGATCGCGAGTCCTAGGCCCAACCCCACCATCGACGGACGTCCTCGACGATATCGCGAAAGTTATCGAGCCCGACGAAGTTCTTTTTGATCGTGATGGTTGCTTCGTAGAGGCTGTATTCGAACGCGTAATAGGTGCCGTAACCGGTGACGGCGATCACGAGCAGGACGGCTGGAGCGGCGAAAGCGTAAGGCAGTAGGGCCGCGCGGATCGACGACCAGCGGCTGGGGCGATACCCTTCCGGCTGCGATGGATATTCGATGGCGGCTGCGTCGGTGCTCACGAACTTTCACCTTGGGGGTAATTCTACCCGCCCGCCCGAACTCCAGGCACCCTCCTTCGAAGGCGTGCGACTCGATTGAACTCCTCCCGGCTCAAAGTGCGATGCCGGGAGGAGGAAAGCCGGTCAGGCGGATGCGGACGTCGCCGCGTATTTGGCGACTTACTTGCAGCCGACCGCTTTGTTGTAGGCCGCAACGCTGTCCGTCAGAGCCTTCTGGATCGGGACGGAATCCACCATCACCTGCTGCACGGCTTGAATAAGCAGGTCATGGAACTTCGCAGGATTCTTCGGGTAGGTCTGCGGCGACTTCTCGAAGTCCGCGAGGTATTTCACGAACGCGCTCGACACCTCCGCATTCGCCGGGTTGAAGTGGATGCCCTGGAGGGACGCCGCTCGCGCCGGCAATTCGCCCGACGTCTCTGCCTTGATATGGTCGGCGGTGCTGTCCGTCATGAACTTGACGAGACGCGCGGCTTCCTCCGGGTGCTTTGTGGAACTCATGACGCCGATGCTCCAGCTATAGATGTAGGGCGGGGAGCCTTTGGCGTTGGTGTCCGACGGGAAGCGCCACAGACCGACCTTGCCTTTCGTCGCTTCCGACGAGGCGGCGGTCGATGCGCGCGACGCTTCTTCGACCACGCTCGCGAAGCGTCCCGCGCGGAAGCCGTCGAGGACGTCGTCGTTGCTCAGTCGCAGCACGTCCGACGGCATCGCTTTATGCTTGTTGATCATGTCGGACAAGAATTGGACGGAGCGAACGCCTTCCGGATTGTCCCAGGCGCCGCAGTCGCCGTTGAATACCTTGCCGCCGGCGCCCCAGATGAACGGTTGGATGAAGTTTGGCACGAGGCTCTTGGCGGGGCTCAGCCCAATGCCGAAGCCATAGACGTTACCCTTCGTCATCGCGGCTGCGACCTTGGCGAATTCGTCCCAGGTCCGCGGTTCCGGTAAGCCGGTTTCGGCGAATAAGTCTTTTCGATAAAGGATCGCGTTCGGAACCGGCGTGTAGACGACGCCCATGCGCTGGCCGTTGAAGACTGTGCTTTCACCGAGCAGGCCGGAGCCGGAGTCGCCCTGGAAGTACTCGTTCAGCGGCTTCAGCGTTTTCAGATTGATGTATTCGAGTGTCTGGCCGAACGACACCCGGCTCACATCCGGACCGCCGCCACTTTGCACCGCAAGGATGGTCTTCTGTGGCAGCTTGTTCCACGGCGTCGTGTCGACTTTGATTTTGATGTTCGGATTCTCTTGCATGAACTTGTCCAGGATCGCGCGCTCGGTGCGCGCCCGCGCGTCCTTGGAGCTATGGTCGAGCATGGTCCAGTAGGTCAGCTCGACGGGTTTCGCGTCTTTCTTACCGTCTTGAGCAAATGCGACGCCGCTCGCCAAAAGCATGGCGGCTAACAAAAAAATGCGATTGGCTTTCATTTCGCGTCCTTGTGCATTGCCTACCGCCATTTTAATCAGTGGTAAGCTTGTAATCGTTTTCATTGCACCCACTTTAGGATGAAGAATGGCGGCGAAGCAAGGCGCAGGGATGCGGCCGAGCCGCGCATGTCAGGGACGTGGTGCGCTTCTCATTGCTCGCGGTTCGGTTGCTTCGCCGGAGAGAAGCGTTTCCTTTGAGATTGCCGAGGTTTTGCGGTGCACGCCTTTTAAAAGCCCGCGGCCATTCCGTCTTTGCGCGGATCGGAGCCGGCGACATAGCCGCCGGCGATACGCTGGACTAATTGCGCGCCGCCGAAACCAAAAGCCTCTTCCGGGGATTCATGCACGAGTGCATGGCCACGGACTTCGAGTTCTGCGAGAGCAGCACCGTTGCCGTTAGTTTCGACGGCGACTTTGAGCCCGTTGATGACGCGCCAACGCGGAGCGTCGGCCGCCATCTGCGGATTCTGCTTCCATATCTGTGTGCGCAGAAACATCTGCACGTGACCTTGCGCTTGCATTGGGCCGCCCATCAGGCCGAACGCCATCGCCGGCGCTGCGTCACGCATCACGAAGCCCGGAATGATCGTGTGGAACGGACGCTTGCGCGGTGCAACCCGGTTCGGATGCCCTTCGGCGAGCGTGAAACCGAATCCGCGATTCTGCAGGCTGATGCCGGTGCCGGGCACGACGACGCCGGAGCCGAAGCCGGAATAATTCGACTGGATGTATGACACCATCATTCCCGCCGCGTCGCCTGTCGCGAGGCAGACCGTACCGCCATGCTTCGGTGCGCCCGGGCCGAACACTTGCGCGCGTTTGCGATCGATCAACGTTGCGCGCTTGGCCAGGAAGTCGGGATCGAGCAGTTTCGATGGCGTCACGTCCGTCATGGCCGCAAGATCGGCGACATAGGCGTCGACGTCGGCGAAGGCGAGTTTCATCGCCTCGATCTGCAGGTGCCAGCTGTCGGCGCTGTCGGGTTTGCAATCCGCGATCTCTGTGTGCTGCAGGATGCCGAGCGCCATCAGGGCGGCGATGCCTTGCCCGTTGGGCGGTATCTCGTGGAGCGCCGCGTCCGCGAAACGCTGTGACAAGGTGCCGGACCAGTCATTACGGTGCGCGGCCAGATCGTCCTGCGTCATGCAGGCGCTATGCGTGGCGGCAAATGCCGCGATCTTTTCTGCGAGCTCGCCGCGATAGAAGGCTTCGCCGTTTGTTTCAGCAATCAATTGCAACGAACGTGCGAGCGGCTTGTTGACGAACAACTCGCCTGCGGCGGGCGCTCGTCCGCCCGGCATGAAGGCCTCGGCGAAGCCGGGATGTTCTTTCAGCAGCGCTGCGCCGCGCGCCCACAACCGCCCGATGATCGGGGAGACGTGAAAGCCGCGGTCAGCATAGGCGATGGCCGGTTCGAACAATTTCGCGAACGGCAACTTGCCGAAGCGGCGGGAAAGCTCGACCCAGGCGGACACTGCGCCAGGCACGGTCGCGCTTTCCCATCCTCGCTCCGGCATTGCGCTGCGTCCGGCGAAGCGTTCCGGCGTCCAGCCATTCGGCGAGCGGCCGGATGCGTTCAGGCCATGCAGCGCATGGCCGTCCCACAATATGCAGAACGCATCGGAGCCCAGCCCGTTGCCGGTCGGCTCGACGACGACAAGCGCGATTGCGGTGGCGAGCGCCGCGTCGAGCGCGTTGCCACCGTTGCGCAGCATCTGCAATCCGGCCTCGACCGCCAAAGGTTGCGAGCCTGCGATGACATTTCGTGCAAAGACCGGAGAGCGCCGCGATGCATAGTGCGGGCCGAGAACGGGTTTCATATTTCGACTTTCTTGAGCGTCCGCCGGTTCGCCGGCGCGGGGAGAGTGCAGGCTAACTCATTTCGCCGCAGACAGCGAGGAGGTGGCACCGGTGGAAAAAACGCGCTTCGGATTGCCGACCAGAAGCGCTTGGAGCTGGCTTTCGTCAACGCCGTGCGTGCGCAGGCGCGGGACGAAATTCTTGAGGATATGGCCGTAACCGAAGCCGCCGTATTTGGTCAGCATCATCTTCAGGAAGACGTCCTGCGACAAGAGCAGGTGGCCGAGAAGTCCGTCGTCGATCAACTGACGAATGGCGCGAGCGTTCTGATCATCCGACGGCGACTGAACCTGCTTCTCTCCAAAATAGAAGTCGACGCCGATCATGTCGTATTCCAGGAAAGCACCGCGCGAGGCGAGGCGGCGCTGATACGGCAGGTCGTCGTGACTGGGGTTCATGTGGCAAAGAATCGTGTGCGCGAGGTCGGCGCCTTCTTCTTCCACGATGTCCAGCACGCGCTCACCGTAGCGTTCCCAGCCTGGAAGATGAATGGATAGCGGCACTTTCGTGCGAGCGGCTGCGCGCGAGGCGGCGCGCAGGCATTTTTCCTCGGCAGGCACGAACTCCGGTGAGATTCCGATCTCTCCGATGAGGCCGGCGAGCACGCGCGGCCTCGTCTCCATTCCGCCGACCTCGTAGACCATCTCGTCGGCGAGTTCGTCGATCGATTTCGTTTCGACCGATGCAGGGTGCGCGGGCGCAAGGTAGAAGCCGCTGCCCATGACGATATTGAGGCCGGTCCTACGGGAAATATCCTGCAGCGCCTTTGGATTGCGGCCGATGCCCGCGCTCGTCGCGTCGACAACGGTTTGGCCACCTAGTGTCTTGAATTTTTCCAGCTCTTCGACGGCGAGGTCGACGTCGTCCAGCATGCAGTTGTCGCGATTAGCGACAGGCGCGACGCGCAACTCCCCAAGAATGTCCATCGTGAGGGGGCGGTCGGCAAGGTCCGCCGGCTGCCCGCAATTGCAGGCTGGCCGAAACTTGTTCGAGCCGTCGAGAAGGATGTGCTCGTGAGGAAGCGTCACCCCCATGCGTTCGACCGGAAGGGGGCCGAGCACGGTCATCACATGGCCGCTTGTCACACCGATCGGCGGGCGCGCCGGCCGCTGGAACAGCGCGTCCAGATCGGTCATGTCAAACCTTGCGGCCGGGTCGCGAAAGGAGTCGCGTATTGAGCCAGATCGCCACGATGATGATCACGCCTGTCGCGATCTGGGTGTAGTAGGGCGAGACGCGCGCGAGGATGAGACCGTTCTGGATGATGGCGATCGCCAGCGCACCGAACAATGTACCGATGATCGTGCCGCGGCCCCCGAAGAGGCTCGTGCTTCCGAGCACGACCGCGGCGATGACATCGAGCTCGAACATCACGCCCTGGTTGGCGGATCCGCTTCCCAGCCGCGCGGTGATGATCAAGCCGGCGAAGGCCGCGACCATGCCGGACCACACATAGACGGAGGTGACGACGCGGCGGACGTTGACGCCGGAGCGGCGTACGCCCTCGGAGTTCGCGCCGATCGCGGTGACATAGCGGCCGAAGCGCATGTGGTTGAGTGCGATATAAGCGATGATCAACGCAAGCGCGGCGAGAAGGACCGGCATTGGGATGCCGAACAGCCAGCCGCGACCGATCTCGACGAAGATCGAGCCGGGCGGGAGCGGGATCGAGTAGCCTTCCGTTACCAGCAGCGCGACGCCGCGGTAGATGAACAGCGACGTCAGCGTGACGATGAAGGGTGGGATGTCCTCATAAGCGACGAGGTAGCCGTGCAGGAGGCCGATGGCGCCGCCGATGATGATGGCGAGCGCGATGGCAGGGCCAGACGAAAATCCCCACCAATGCAACGCTACGGAGGCGACAACGCCAGCGACCGCGCCGATCGAGCCGACCGAGAGGTCGATACCGCCGGTCGTGATGACGAACGTCATCGCGCAGGCGGCGATCATCAGCGGCGCCGCCTGACGCAAGACGCTGAGCAAATTGTGCGACGTCAAGAAGTTGTCGGTGATCAGACGCTTCCATACCGAAAGCGGGGTGTGCCGATCGTTTGTTCGCTCTGCTGCGACGCTCATGATGACCAAACTTTAGTGGGCGCGGGCTGACGCGGCTTCGAACTTGCGTCCGACGATGAGTTCGACGATTTCCGGCAGGCTCGTTTCCGCCACCTTGGGCGCGGCGACGTTATTGCCTTCGTACATCACCATGATCCGGTCGCAGACCAGGAACAAATCCTGCAGCCGGTGGGTCACGAGGATCACGCTGACGCCGCGGGCGCTGACCTGTCGGATGATTTCGAGGACGGCCTCGACTTCCGCCACGGCAAGCGCTGCCGTCGGCTCATCCATGATCAGAACCAGCGGATCGAACGATACGGCGCGCGAAATGGCGATGGCCTGACGCTGGCCGCCCGAAAGGTTCCCGACGAGGGCTCCGGTGTCGGGAATTCGGATGCCAAGTCCCTCGAGCATCTCGCGGGCTTTGTCATGCATGGTTTGATGGTCGAGGAGGGGGACGCCCGCCACGCGGCGGATGATCTCGCGCCCCATGAAAAGATTTCCGGCGACATCGACGGTGTCGCAGAGCGAGAGGTCCTGATAGACCATCTCGATTCGCTTGCGCCGCGCATCGGCGGGGCTCCGAAAGTGAACTTCCTCGCCATTGATGACGATGCGGCCGGCGTCGGGAGCGACGGCTCCCGACAGGATTTTCGTCAAGGTCGATTTGCCGGCACCATTGTCGCCCACGAGCCCGAGCACTTCGCCGGCGCCGAGTGTCAGGTTGACGCCGCGAAGGGACTTGATCGGGCCGTAGGTTTTGACGATCCCCGACATGGTGACGCGGGGATCATCGATGCGTCTTTCAAGCGTCGTGCCGCTCATCTCGTCGCCTCGACCGTTTATTTGAAACGTCCGCGGAACTGGTCGACATTGCTCTTGTCGACGATCGATACGGGCACGCTGACCTTTGCGTCGATCTTCTCGCCCTTCAGCAGCTTCACGGCGGTGGCAACGGCCGTCGAGCCGAGCTTTGCCGCTTCCTGCTGCGCGACGACGCTGACCCAACCTTCGTCGATCCCCTTCACGGACTGCGCGTTCAAATCCCAGCCGAAGACCTTGACGCGCTTTTGCGCGCCTTGCGATTGAACCGCCGCCATGACGCCGACCATCGCCGGCTCGCCGGTCGCGTAGATCACCGACAGTTTCGGATTGGCGGTCAAAAGGGCTTCGCTGACGTTCTGCGCGACGTTCTGCGTATTCTGGCCATCGACGACGCCGACGATCTTTGCGTTAGGTGCTGTCGCGCCGAGCCCTTCCTTGAAGCCGTCGAGCCGCAGGTTCTGGATGAAGGAATTGAGCGCACCGACGACGCCGACTTCGGCCGTGCCGTTCAACTCCTTCTTCACATAATCGCCGACGATGCGGCCGAGATTGTTGCCGACATCCTTATTGTCGACGCCGATATTCGCCTGGTTGGCGCCGTCGACCACGGTGTCGACCGCCAGCACCGGGATGCCCGCCTTTACGGCATCAGCGATGGACGGTTTGATTCCATTGGCGTCGATGGCCAATACGAGGATCGCGTCAACTTTGTCGTTGACGTAAGTCTCCATCGCATCGTTCTGCAGCCCGGGATTGTTGTTGGCGTTGTAGATGACGAGATCGACGCCAAGCTTCTTGGCTTCTTCCGTTGCGCCGGCATTGAGATCGATGCGGAAACGCGACTCTTGATGTGCCTGCACCAGGGCAATGCGCTTCTTGGCCTGAGCCAGCGCATCCGTCGCGGTGAACATGAGGGCCACTGCGGCGGCGGTCGTCAGCCATTTCCGAAATTTCACGGACGTCATCGAGCGTCTCCGGTTCATCAGCGAAGAAGGATCAGCCGTCTCGTGCCAGCAGCCAAAGCCGAGGGGCATGTTCACGTAAGCGGTTACATTGACCTTGAGGATTGATCGCTGTCAAGCATGCAGCCCGCTATTGACGGTGCAAGTTGCACGAATTTGAAGCAGTGCGTCAGCCGCGCCCTTTGCGGCGAATGAGCGGTCCGGTGCTTCCCCGCACGATGAGGCTGACCTCTATTTCGGTCATCGGAAGCACGGAGGCGCCGGTGATCTTTCCCAGGAGATAATCACCGGCAGCGCGGCCGATTTCCTCCGCCGGGACACGCATTGTCGTGAGCGGTGGGTTCAGAAAAGCGGCATAGTCCAGATCGTTGAAGCCGGCGATGGATATATCCTCGGGGATTTTCAACCCTTGCGACGCTGCCTCGATCATTGCGCCGAAGGCGAGCTGGTCGTTGCCACAGATCACCGCTGTCGGCCGCGTCGCACTTGAAAGCAGAGACTTCATGGCGAGGCGCCCGTCCGGAATCCGATACGGCCGCTCGATCAGCCATTCCGATTCGAGCTTGAGGCCGCGATCGGCCAGGCTTTTGCGGATTCCGGCGACACGTCGCGACGCCCTGTCATTGTGGCGCGTTTGGCCGGCGATAACGCCGATACGCGTGTGGCCGATATCGAGAAGGTATTCCGTCAAGCGAGCAGCGGCCTTCGCATTGTCGAAGCCGACGCAGGGGTGGCGATCCGTTGCCGTCCACGTCTCGACGAACGGCACCTGCTTCTTCTGGATGAGCGGCAGCAGGTCCTTATCGTGATCGCCGCCGACGATCATAATACCGTCGACACCGTGCGAGAGCAGCATCGTCGCTTCCCGCAACTCCACTTTCGGATCGTATTGCGAGCTCGCAAGCAGCAGGGAAAACCCGGCTTCATCCAACCGGCGTTGCAGACCGGAGATGGCTGCGGCAAACCCGCCATTTTCAATGCTCGGCACGATGGCGCCAATCGCACGCATACGCCGCGATGAAAGCGCGCGCGCTGCGCCATTTGGGACGTAGCCTAATTTTTGCGTCGCGCGTTCGACGCGTTCGCGCACGGCGTCACTCACGGTCGCCGTGCCGTTGAGCACGCGCGACACGGTGGCGGTCGATACGCCGGCTTGCGCGGCAACATCGCGCAAATGCACGGAATTTGACTGCCTTCGTCGGCGCCTTGCAGGTGTTTGAGCTGTCATCCCGAGAAGTGCCCCACGCAACCAAACGTAGCGGTATTGACAATAACGACAAGCACTACTTTTATGGTGAAAACGCTTTCATTTGAATAGAGTGCGATGTCGATTTTGCCCAGCCGCCCGCGCGAAGCCAAGCGATGACACGATATGTTTTCGGGCGACTGGCGGCACTTGTTCCGCTTCTGCTCGGCGTTTCCTTCATCGCTTTCACCCTCATCAAGCTCGCGCCTGGCGACCCGATCGAGGCGATGCTCGGGCTCGAGGCCGACCAGCACTCGATCGACGTGCTGCGCCAGAAATATGGGTTGGATCAGCCCTTCATCGTGCAATACGGCCTGTGGCTGGTGCAGCTCTTGCACGGCAATCTCGGCCGTTCGATCCAGACCGGCGGCGAAGTCACCCACGCCATCGGCGAGGCGCTGCTGCCGAGCGCGCAGCTTGCAGTCGCAGCGCTTCTCGTTTCGCTGCTGATCGCGATCCCCGCCGGCATCATGTCGGCGACCCGCCCCAATAGCCGGACAGACCTCGCAGTGACGTTCGCGGCGCTGTGTGGGCTGTCGCTGCCGAGCTTTTGGCTCGGGATCATCCTGATCTTCCTGTTCTCCGTCGCAATCCCCGTGCTGCCGTCATCGGGTCGCGTCGCCTTCATGCAGGACCCGTTCGCCGCGTTCTCGCACCTCATCCTTCCGGCGATTACGCTCGGCACCGCGCTTGCCGCCGCAACTATGCGGATGACGCGTGCCGCCATGCTCGAAGTGCTGTCGCAGGATTATGTCCGCACGGCGCGTGCGAAGGGGCTGAGCGGCCGCTCCGTGATCTATAAGCATGCGCTGCGCAACGCCTTGTTGCCGATCGTCACGGTGATCGGTGTACAGATGGGGCATGTCCTGGGTGGCGTCGTCGTCACCGAGACGGTGTTCGCGTGGCCGGGTATCGGCAAGCTCACCGTCGACGCGATCTTTGCGCGCGACTACCCGCTGGTGCTCGGCTGCGTGCTGACCACGGCGTTTATCTTTGTCCTCATCAACCTTCTGACGGATCTTGCCTATACCGCGCTCGATCCGCGCGTGAGTTACCGATGAGCACGCTGGCGGCGGACAATATCGGCGAGACGCGTGAGAGCCGGTTTTGCGGGCTTCTCCGTCGTACGCGCGACGACCGCCGCAGTCTGATCGGATTGGTGATCATCATCGCGATCGTGCTGATGGCCTCGGTTGGCGCAGCGCTGTGGCCGTACGATCCGACGACGGCCGATTTTGCGCGCACCCTGCTGCCGCCGAACCGCCTGAATTGGTTCGGAACCGATGAGCTTGGCCGTGATATTCTTGCCCGCATCCTTGTCGGCGCGCGCGTGTCGCTTCTGGTCGGCGCCGTCAGCGTCGGCGTTGCGCTCGTCGTTGGAACGGCGATCGGGCTCGTCGCCGGCTACGTCGGCGGCGCCATCGATGGCGTTCTGATGCGGCTGATGGACGTTTTGTTCGCGTTTCCAAGCATTCTTCTTGCGCTTGCGATCACCGCGGTGCTCGGCCCCTCGCTCCAAAATGCGATCCTCGCCATCGCCGTCGTTTACGTTCCGGTCTTCGCGCGCATGGCGCGCGCGCAGACGCTGGTGGTGCGCGAGATGAACTATGTGGAAGCGATGCGCGCCATGGGCATGCACGAGGGCCGCATCATGGTCGGGACGGTGCTCCCGAACATCCTGCCGCCACTTCTCGTTCTTGGATCGCTTCTGTTCGCGTCGGCGATCATCACGGAATCCTATTTGTCCTTTCTCGGGCTCGGCATCCAGCCGCCGGATCCGAGTTGGGGCAACATGCTCAAGAACGCGATCGGATTTCTCGGCGAGGCGCCATGGATGGCGTGGTTTCCGGGTGTCGCGATTTTCCTTGCCGTGCTCGGCTTCAACCTTTGCGGCGATGGCTTACGCGATCGCCTCGACCCGCGTGACCAATAATGCGTGACCGGCGGCTCCGGTTGCGGATGTCCATTTTTGAATGAGGAGACCATTGATGCGCACGACAACACTCGCGCTGCTCACCGCTGCCGCACTCATCATTTCGCCATGCAACGCCGATGCGCAAAAGCGGGGAGGGACGCTGACGGTCGGTTTGGTGTCCGATCCCGTCACGCTCGATCCGGCCTTCATGGGCAGCTATTTTGAGAACTTCATCCAGTTCAATCTCCATGAGACGCTGGTGCATATGACGCCGGACATGGAGATCGAGCCGGGGCTCGCCGAATATCGGATGGTCGACGACCTGACGCTCGAGCTGAAGCTGCGGCCGGATCTGAAATTCCACGACGGCACGCCGATCGATGCGGAGGCCGTGAAATTCAATCTCGATCGTTATCTCGATCCCAAGACGGGTTCCGCGCGCCGGACTGAGTTGGGTCCGGTAAAGAGCGTCGATGTGATCGACCCGCGCACCGTGCGGATCAAGATGGAGCAGCCATACTCACAGCTGCTGGTGGCGCTTGCAAACCGCGCCGGCATGATGGTGTCGCCGACTGCGCTGAAAACGATGGGCGCTGATTTCGCGACCAAGGCCGTGGGTGCGGGCCCGTTCAAATTCGTGTCCTGGACGAAGAATGGCCAGTTCGTGCTTGAGCGGTTCGACGGATACTGGCGCAAAGGCATGCCTTATCTCGACAAGATCGTTTTCCGCCCAATCTCGGATGAGACCGTGCGTCTGACGAATCTCCGTAGCGGAACGGCTCAACTGATCGATGCCGTCCCGCCGCAAAGCCTCGCCGGCCTCAAGGGCGATAAGAACGTCAACATCGTCCAGCGGGATGGCGTCGGCTTCTATGCGTACTCGTTCAATGTACGCAAACCGCCGTTCGACGATGTGCGCGTGCGGCGCGCTTTCGTGATGAGTGTCGACCCCAACATCATTCAGCGCGTGGTCTATTTCAACACAGGCCGTCCGGCGCACGGTCCGATCCCGCCTGCGATCAAGTGGGCCTTCGACCCGAACTTCAAAGGCGTCTCATATGATCCGGCCGGCGCGAAGAAGCTCCTTGCCGAAGCGGGGCACCCGAATGGCCTCTCGGTCACGCTGACGGTCACGAGCTCGCCGATCAACGTGCGCAATGCCGAGATTATTCAGTCGCAGGCGACGCAGGCCGGATTCAAGGTGCAGATCCGTCAAATCGATGCGTCCAGCAATATTCGCGTGCTGAGAGCCGGTGACTTTGAGATCAATCAGTCAACGTGGTCGGGGCGCGCCGACCCTGACGGCAATATGTTCAATTGGTTCTCGGAGAAGGGACCCAACAACTTTGCCGGATTGAAGAACCCGCAGATCAGCGAATTGCTGGTGAAGGCCCGTCGCACGCTGGATCGGCCGGCACGCGTCAAGATGTACCACGAGGCGCAAGACCTCATCGCCAAGGAATCGCCGATGCTGTTCACGCATTTCGACGCCATCATCCAGGCGTCGCGCGCGAACCTGAAGTGGACGCAATATCCGGACGGCGCGTTCCAGCTCTTTGATGCGTCGCTCGAATAGGCCCGCGCACCGGTGACGGTGGGATCGATGAGTGAGATTGCGCACGCGCCGAAGGATGTCGAGGCGGTGGGGGCGCCGGTCTTGTCGGTGTCGAACCTCTCGATCACCTTCAACTCGCCCGCCGGCCCCGTGCGCGCGGTGGACGACGTCTCCTTCTCGCTCGCGCGCGGCCGCATTCTGGGGCTCGTCGGCGAGTCCGGCTGCGGCAAGAGCGTCACTGCGTCGTCGTTGCTTGGGCTGGTGCGCTCCGCGCAGACAGGCGGCCGCATTCTCTTCGATGGCCACGATTTGGCGGGTCTTAGCGAGGAGGATTGGCAAAGCATCCGCGGCTCCGCGATTTCCATGATCTTCCAGGAGCCGATGACGTCGCTCAACCCGGTTTTCACGGTCGGAGAGCAGATCGCGGAGGTGCTGCGCGTGCATCGGAGGCTGTCGCGGGCACAAGCGCACGAGCAGGCCGTGGTGGCGCTTCGCCGCGTGAATATCCCCGCACCGGAGGAGCGCGCGAAGGAGTATCCTCATCGGCTTTCCGGCGGCATGCGTCAGCGCGTGATGATCGCGATGGCGCTCGCCTGTGAGCCGCAAGTCCTCATTGCCGACGAGCCGACGACCGCGCTCGATGTCACCGTGCAGGCGCAGATTCTTGCGTTGATCGACGAATTACGCCGCCGGCAAGGTACGGCCGTTCTCTTCATCACGCATGACCTCGGCGTCATCGCCGAATTCGCCGACGACGTCGCGGTGATGTATCTCGGAAATATCGTGGAAAGAGGCGCGGCGGCGGACCTCCTCAATTCCCCGCAGCACCCCTATACGCTCGGTCTGCTTGGCTCGACGCCGAAGCTCGATGCGCGCGCTGAACGCCTCACGGTGATCTCGGGCCAGGTTCCGATGCCGAGCCGTCGCCCCAGCGGCTGCACGTTTCATCAGCGTTGCCCGTTTGCGGACGAGCATTGCGCGCGCGACGTGCCGCCGCATCGCGAGATCGCTCCGGCGCATTGGGTGTCATGCTGGAAGGCGCCGATCGAGTTGCACGCATGACGGAGCCGTCGGCACTTCTCGAGGTCGAAGGCCTCGCCAAGCATTTTCCGATCGCACGTGATGTGCTCGGTCGTCCGACGGCGACCGTGCGTGCGGTCGATGGTGTGAGCTTTTCGCTTGCGCGCGGCCGCACGCTCGCCGTCGTCGGCGAAAGCGGCTGCGGCAAGACGACGCTTAGCCGCATGATTATGCGGTTGATCGAACCGACGGCCGGCACGATCCGATTCGCAGGCGAGAGCGTCGAGACGATGTCGGGCGCAGCGCTACGTGCCATGCGGCGGCGCATGCAGATCGTATTCCAGGATCCCTTCTCATCGCTCGATCCGCGCCAGACCGTGCGTCGTGCGCTGGCGCAACCGTTAAGTCTTTCCGGTGTCTCAGCGCGCAAGGAGCTGAAGGCGCGCAGCGAGGCTCTGCTGGATATGGTGGGGCTGAATGCGGGGCATCTCGATCGCTATCCGCACGAGTTCAGCGGCGGGCAGCGGCAGCGTTTGTGCATTGCGCGTGCGCTCGCCTCATCGCCCGAGCTTCTCGTCGCCGACGAGCCCGTCTCCGCGCTCGACGTTTCGGTGCAGGCGCAGATCATCAATCTGATTAAGGATCTTCAGCGTAAGACCGGCATCGCGCTCTTGCTCGTTACGCACGATCTCGGCGTCGTGCGGCAGATGGCGGACGAGGTGTTGGTTCTCTATCTCGGTCGCGTGATCGAGTATGCGGACGCCGATTCGCTGTTCTCAACGCCGCGCCACCCCTATACGCGCGCGCTGCTCGATGCCGTGCCGAGCGCGGCGCACCGTGCGCGCGAGCGTGTTGTCGCAACCGGCGATGTCCCGAGCCCGATTGCGCCGCCGCCGGGGTGTCATTTCCATCCACGTTGCGCGTTCGCGGCGCCACTCTGCAGGACAACAGCGCCTGTCCTCGAGCCCGTATCGCCGACGCAGACGGTCGCTTGTCACCGCTGGCGGGAAATCCCGTTGCGCGATGCGCCGCAAGCAGAAGCTGCGAAAAGCGATACGGTGCTGGCGCGCCGCCTGCGTGCTTTCGAGATCGCAAATCGCAAAAAGGCAGCAGCGGCGCTCGGCTAAAGCCTGCCGCGCCGTCGCCTCAGCGAGCCGCGATCAGGTAGTCCTGGGAGAGCGCGGCGAGCTTCGTCACGCCGAGCAGCGCCATGTCGCGGTCGATCTCGTCGCTCAGCAGCTTCGAGGCGTGCAGCACGCCGGGTACCCCCGCGATCGCAGCGGCATAGATGAAGGGGCGTCCGACGAAAACTGCGGCCGCGCCGAGCGCGAGCGCCTTGAGCACATCCGTTCCGCGGCGAATGCTGCCGTCGATCATGATGGTCAGCCCGGGAACCTCGGCTTTGACTCGCGGGAGGACGCGGAGCGGTGCGACCGCGTGATCGAGCTGTCGTCCGCCGTGATTTGACAGGATCACGCCGTCTGTGCCGATCTCGCGCGCGCGCCGCACGTCATCGACCGACAGCAAGCCTTTGACGACGAGCGTGCCTTTCCATTGTCTGCGGATCAGCTCGAGATGCGTCCACGACAGCTTGTCGCGCGCACTGAAGTTGCGGGCGAAGTCGCGCGAGAACATCGGCGGTCCGCGGTCGGCCTCCATGTTCTCGAAATGCGGCGAGCCGACCGAAGTGAAGGTGCGACCAATGGTTCCCAAGAGCCAGCGAGGATGGAGAGCGCAATCCAGGGCAACCCGCGGCGTAATGCGGATCGGCATGCTGTAGCCGTTGCGGACGTTATTTTCCCGGTTGCCGGGAACGGGTGTGTCCGCTGTGATGACCAGCGTCTCGAAGCCGGCGCGCGCGACGCGCGCGACCATCGCTTCGATGCGCGGATTGTCGCCTGGCAGATAGGCCTGAAACCAGGCTGCTGGGTTTCGCTCGTGGACGTCCTCGAGCTTGATCAGCGAGGACGCGCTCATGATCATCGGCTGATTGAGGCGCGCTGCCGCCTCCGCCAGTACGAGATCGCCGCGATAGGCCGCAATGGCGGCCCCTCCAATCGGAGGAATTCCGAAAGGGAGCGCATAGCTGCGCCCGAAGAGCGTGATGCTCTGCTCGCGCGCAGAAACGTCGACGAAGGTGCGCGAGACAAACGCATAATCGAGATAGGATGCGGCGGCCGCGCGCTGCGCGGCGTTGGTTTCGACGGCGCCGGAGATGAAGCCGTACACCATGCGCGGCAGATGCTTCCGCGCGGCGCGATCGAAATCATCGAGCGCGAGAATGTCCTTGAGCCTTTTTGGCTGCCGATTGTTCGTGGCCGTTGCGGTGGCCTGAGCGACCGCAACGCTGCCAACCTTGGGGGAAAACCCCTGCACTTGCCTGTACCCTAATTGATGCGTGGCGGTGAGCGACGCGAAACCACCTAGATGATCGCGAAGCGCGTGACGAGATTTGCTGACGTCGTTACGCGCGTACGCGCAAAGCGTTGGCGCCCGCTTGTGCGCGAGCGCAAAGTTTCGCGACGAGCGCGCGCATAATGCCTACACGCGGCACTGAAAATTGACGAGATGGAGCGGCGTGTCGCCGATATTGCGGAATGCATGCGGCACGCCCGGCGGAATCCAGATGCAATGCGAAGCATCGAGCGCGTATTGCCACTCATATTCGGTGCCGGTCAGCTTGACGTGGGCCACCGCGTGTCCGGCCGAGATCGTGTAGACGCTCTCGTGCTTGGGTAACTGTAGTTCTGCGTTTTTCTCACCCTCGGCGATCGTCATTCTGCGGCAGGTGAGCCGGCTGAGGAGGCGCGTTTGATCTTCCGGCAGGCAATCGCCGGGGCGAGCCTTGTAATCCTTCTGTAGCGGGCAGTTTCCAATATCCGCCGAGATGAGGATGTGCTCGAGAACGTCCTCGCCCGAATTGACGACATGGTGTTCGATGGCGGTTGGAATGGCGACCGCATCTCCCGGGCCGACGTCCACGTAGTCTTTGCCGAGCAGGACCTTTCCGCGTCCGCGCTTGAAATAAATGATCTCTTCCGTCGGGCTTTCGGCATGGACAGGCGAACGGCCGGACGCGAAATATGTGGAGCGTTCGACTGCCATGATGCGGCTATCGACGAGGTCGCTTTGGGAAAACACGACTTGGACAAGCCGGTGATTTTCGTTTCGTTGCGTCAAGGTTGACATCGTAGCCAACCGCATCAGCGTGCCCATCGTATTCCTCTGATCATTCGGGTTGAACGGCGCCTGCACGCCGGCGGTTAAGGACTCAATATCACCGCGAGCGTGAAAGCGATTACACAATGCTAGAGTGAGGCGCTGCCTGTCAACAGGGCGTGCTTGTCTTGGACGATACAGCTTCGCGCATAGGTGTATTGTGGCGGGAGGTGCGCTCGCTCAAACCTTTCGTCGCGTGATGCGAAGCACAGATCGCCAACAAAAACAGTCTCATCTCGGATGTGTCCTCGACGCCGAAACAGGAGGTCGCCGCGCGCAGACGTAGAGGCTGCGCAGATATGCCGCTGTGCGTTCGCCTCTCCGTTGGTTGACAGGCCGTCGCGCGCGCTCATAGTGTAATCGATTACAATGATCGCCGGTGACGATGCCTGATCGCGAATGCGTCTACGTGCCGTCGCCGGCTATCTGGTCGCGAAGGTGAGGACGCACGATTTCCTGTACGATTTCGAATACGCGCTCAATGTCGCTACGTCGCTTTAGGTGCCGGCGGGGCCGCGTCATTCGTTCCGCAACATCGGAGATACGACCGCGGTCGTCATCGGCTTTTGCTGTCTCGCGAGGCCGGACGTACGGATTAACTGATCCCAATGGATTGCCGTGTCAGCGCGCTCGTTGCGATAGCGGGGCATGCATGACGTTATGGAGTTAGAACGATGACGAAGCTTAGGATCGACGAAGAGCGTTTGTGGCAAAGCCATATGGACCTGGCCAAGATCGGCGCCTTGTCGAACGGCGGCGTGTGCCGGCTCGCGGCGACGCGCGAGGATGGCGCCGGGCGCGATCAGCTTGGGTCGATCAGATCGGCAACATGTATGCGCGCCGCCGCGGCCGCCGCAATGACTTGCCGCCAGTGATGATCGGCAGCCATCTCGATACCCAGCCGACAGGCGGGAAGTTCGACGGCGCGTTCGGTGTGCTTACGGGCCTCGAGATCGTCCGCTATCTGAACGATCACGGGATAGAGACCGATCACCCACTCGAGGTCGTCAATTGGACGAACGAGGAGGGATGCCGCTTCCAGCCGTCGTCGCTTGGCGCGGAGGTTTTCGCCGGCAACGTGCCGTTGCAAGAAGGACTGGCGCGGGAAGACCTCGACGGGAAACGCCTCGGCGACGAGTTGCGCGCGATTAATTACCTCGGGCAGGCGCCCGTCACCGGCCGCAAGGCGAAAGCCTATATCGAGGCGCATATCGAACAGGGCCCGATGCTCGAAGAGACGAAATGTCCCGTTGGCATCGTCGACGGATCGATGGGCATCAATGCTTTCGAGGTGATCCTGACGGGGCAGGAGGCGCATACGGGCACCACGCCGACCGGGCGCCGGCGCGATGCGCTGCTCGCCGCATCGAAGATCGCCATCGCCGTCAATGAACTGGCGAACCAGTACGAGCCGAACGGCCGGGCGACGGTCGCGCATATGCGGATCACGCCGAACGTGCGCAGCGTGGTCGCGAGCCGTGTCGCTCTGACCTCTGACTGCCGCCACACTTCGCAAGAGGCGCTTGACGGCATGACGGCGAAGTTGAAGACCGTCTTCGAGCGGGAAGCCGCCGCCGGCAAGCTCGATATGGAATCGCGCGTTTACTGGAGCGTGCCGGCGCAGCGTTTCGACCCGCTCTGTGTCTCCGCCTTGACGGGCGCTGCGAAGTCGCTCGGATTGAAATTCCCGATGATGTCGAGCGGCGCCGGCCACGATGCGATTCCAGTGTCGATGGTGGTCCCGACCGCGATGCTGTTTGTTCCGAGCAAGGACGGCCTCAGCCATAACGAGGCGGAGTATACGAGCCCGGAACAACTCGCCGTCGGATGCGAGGTGATGCTCGGCGCTGCGCTGACGCTCGCTTCGGCCGCGTAACGTCTTGCACGACGGCAGTGGCCGGGGACGGCCTCTGCCGCTGCCGACGCTCAGCAAAGCGTCGGAATGCTGGCGGCGGGGCGCGTCGTGCGCCGGTTCAGGCGTCAAACAAGAGAGAAGTCGTCTGCGGTGAGCGAGGAGAGCGTCACGCCCTTTAAGACAACCGCATTGTCTGCATCGGGCGCGACGACCACATCGTCACCGACCTGAACGCTCGCCGCGAGAACGGCGTCGACGTCGGTGAAGAGCGCGTGTTTGAACTCCACCGTATCGCCTGGAGGAAAATCCACGATCGTTTTGTGGCCGAAATCTCCGCGAAAGACGAAAATGTCGTTGCCGGGGCCACTGATCAGTGTCTCGCTGCCGGGGCCGCTGATCGACTGATGTGATTCCAGCCAATCAGGCATCGCCGTTCCGTCGAGTGCATGCGGATCCGTGCTGGACGCCATCCCGGAAGCTGTCGATGTCGCGCCGCTTTCCGGCTCGTCATTGAGCGCCATGCCGTTCGCTGGGGCAGGTTGGTGGCTACTACTCTCATCGCTGGCAGATTGTACGTCAGAGAGAAGGGCGTTGTGCCCATCGCCATCGCTATGACTTGGTGGAGCAAGATCGAAAATCTCGGCGCCGGGCGAGGCCCCGGGAGTCACGTGGTGTGACACCTCCGTCGTCGATTCGT
>JAFKKS010000137.1 GCA_017304555.1 Hyphomicrobiales bacterium | reverse complement strand
TGAATCTCGGCGACCGGCGCCTGCGCCTCGCGCTCGAGCTGGCGCGCGCGCTGATCGGCACGCCGCGCCATCTCAGCCAGCATCCCGGCGGTTTCGTCCTGACCCGCGACAGGCTCGACGATCTCGTGCCGATCGAGCCCGCGGCGATGGTCGGGCGACAAGTCGTCGAATGGGACAAAGACGACGTCGACGCCCTGCGCATGATGAAGATGGATTGCCTCGCGCTCGGCATGCTGTCCTGCATGAAGCGCGCCTTCGATCTCCTGTCGGAGCACAAGGGCGTCACGCTCGATCTCGCCACCATTCCCGCCGAGGACCCGCGCACCTACGCCATGATCCGCCGTGCCGACACGCTTGGCGTCTTCCAGATCGAGAGCCGGGCACAGATGAGCATGCTGCCGCGGCTGAAGCCGCGCACGTTCTACGATCTCGTCATCGAGGTGGCGATCGTGCGGCCGGGACCGATTCAGGGCGACATGGTCCACCCGTATCTGCGCCGGCGCGAGGGCAAGGAGGATGTCGTCTATCCAACGCCGGAGCTCGAGGCAGTGCTGGGAAAGACCTTGGGAGTGCCGCTGTTTCAGGAGCAGGCGATGCGCATCGCGATCACGGCGGCGGGTTTCACACCCGGCGAGGCCGACCAGCTCCGCCGCAGCATGGCCACCTTCAAACACACGGGCGGCGTCTCGGCCTTCAAGGACAAGCTGGTCAACGGCATGATCGACAATGGCTACGCCCGCGACTTCGCCGAGAAGACGTTCTCGCAGCTCGAGGGCTTCGGGAGCTACGGCTTTCCGGAATCGCACGCTGCGTCCTTCGCTCTGCTAGCCTACGCCTCGTCCTGGATGAAATGCCATCACGCAGATGTCTTCTGCGCGGCGCTGCTCAATGCGCAGCCGATGGGGTTCTACGCGCCCGCGCAAATCGTCCGCGATGCGCGCGATCATGACGTCGAGGTGCTCCCCGTCGACGTCAACCGATCCCGATGGGATTGCACCCTGGAGCCGACCGGGCACGACGACCGCTTCGCCGTCCGGCTCGGCATGCGCATGGTGCGCAGCCTCGCCAATGGCGACGCCGCGCAGATCATCGCCGCCCGCGGCGATCAGCCGTTCTCTTCGGTCGATGATCTATGGCGCCGCGCCGCCGTGCCGGCTGCCGCGCTCGTTCATCTGGCCGACGCCGATGCGTTCTGGCCCGCCTTCGGACTTCCGCGACGCGATGCCATGTGGGCGATCAAGGCGCTGCGCGACGAACCGCTGCCGCTATTCGCCGCCGCCGCGGCGCGCGAAGCGAGGACCGTGCCGGAGATCCACGAGCCGGCCGTCGCGCTGCGCCCGATGAAGGCCGGCGGCGAGGTCGTCGAAGACTACGGCCATGTCGGCTTGACGCTGCGCGCCCATCCGCTGTCGTTCCTGCGCGCTGACCTCTCGCGCCGGCGCGTCGTCACCTGCACCGTGGCGATGACGTCGCGCGACGGGCGCTGGCTCGAGGCCGCCGGCCTGGTTCTCGTGCGGCAGATGCCCGGCAGCGCCAAGGGCGTAATGTTCGTGACCCTGGAGGACGAGAGCGGCATCGCCAATCTCGTGATCTGGCCGCAGGTGTTCGAGCAATACCGGCGCGTCGTGCTCTCGGCTGGCATGCTTTCGGTGCGCGGGCGAATTCAGCGGGAAGGGGAGGTGGTGCATCTCGTGGCGCGCCACCTGTCCGATCTTTCAGGCGAGCTCGCCAGCGTCGGCGAGCGCGACGGCGCTTTCCCCTTGCCGCACGGCCGCGGCGACGAGCTTCATAACGGCAGCCCGACTCCCGATCGACGTGGCCTGCCGAAGGGCCCGCAGCCGCGCAACCTCGGCAATACATACGGCCATATCGACCAGATCCGCGTGAAGACACGGGATTTCCGATAAGCGGTGACAGCGTCGTGGACGGACAATCGGTCCGCTTCCGGCCAAGGCTGGCCAAGCGTGCGATAACAAAGCGCAGCGACTTTATTCCAATATCCGTACTGTGTAATCTGACCGCTGGGGGAGGCGCGTGTGGAAGACCAAGCTGACATCTCAAAGACGTTGCCTGCGGATGAGCTGGCGGACCCAGAACAGCCGCCCGCCAACTCCGCCAAAATCCAGTACGGAAAAGTCATCCCGCCGCAGCAACAGATTCTGATCTACTCGCCGGAAGAATGGGAGACGTTCATACAGGAATGGGCGACCGGCAAGAAGACTGGTTACGCTAAGGTCGTCCGTCTCGCCGGCGCAACGGATATGGGTATCGATGTTGCCGGGCTGGAGGATGCGTCGGGTTTTTTCGGCATCTGGGATAACTTCCAATGCAAGCACCACGATTCCGCGCTGACACCAAGCGACGTCTTGCCAGAAATCGGGAAGATGCTCTGGCACTCATTTAATAGGGAGTTTTCACCCCCACGCGCATACTTCTTCATGGCGCCGAAAGGGTGCGGCATCAGCCTGCAAAAGCTGCTTCTGAAGCCGACCGCGCTCAAGGAGAAGCTATTCGAGAAATGGGGTGACTGGTGCGCAGGGAAAATAACATCAACCCAAACCATCCAGCTCCAGGGCGCCTTCCTGACCTATTGCGAGCAGTACGACTACAGCTCGTTCAGCTACAAGAATCCGCTCGAGGTCATCGACGAGCATAGACACACCCCCTACTTTTCCGCGAGGTTTGGCGGTGGGCTCGCAGCGCGGCCCGTACCAGGAAAGCCACCCGTCGTTCCCGCAGATGACGAGAGTCGCTACTTGCATCACCTCTTCGGAGCCTATGGCGACAACAAGAAGATGATGCTTACAAAGCTCGACGACCTCAGCTCATGGCCCGAGTTGACAAGCCACTATCACCGGCAACGCGAAAACTTTTACCAAGCCGAATCGCTGCGGAACTTTGCTCGCGATACAGTGCCCCCGGGCACCTTCGAATCGCTGCAAGACGAGGTGCATGCCGGTATCGTGGACATTGCCGAAGCGGTTCATGAGGACGGCCTCGCCTGCCTGACGGCCGTTACCCATGCTGCGACCATGTTGCCCCTGACCGAGAACGGCCTCATCAGCGTTGTGAAAATTCACGATCGACGCGGGATCTGTCACCAGCTCGCCAATGTGGATCGCCTCAAGTGGAAGAAGTGACCGCTATCAGGCGGAGGGGCCTGCCTTTCAATAGCCCGCTTGAGACGGGCATCCGATCCGTTGGAGTGCTTGCGGCTCTGTTTCCGAAGGCATTCGACCTCCAGCGCATGGTCGCATTCGACTATCTCGTCGTACACACCGCCGACGTGGGAGGCCCGGCGAGCCTGCACCCGGAGCTGCCTCTTCGAAGTGCGGAGCTTCTGGTTAGGAGGGAACTTGTTGAGCGCGGCCTCCATCTGATGATGTCCAGAGAGCTGGTCGAGCGCGTCGTGGATAGCTCTGGCATCGTCTATCGCGCGGGTGAGATGGCGGAGGTTTTCCTCTCCACTCTAACCAGCGAGTATATGAACCTCTTGCAGCTTCGCGCTCAATGGGTGGCAGAAGTTTTTGGCGATATGGGCGACGATGACTTCCGGACCCTGATGCGCGAGAACTTCGACAAATGGGTTGAGCAGTTCCACGTCGTAGAGAAACGTTCGGCGGGAGGTGCGTCTTGACAGCAGCAGCACTTTCCTTGCGACACTTGGCTTTTACCGGCCCGAATAAGTCAACAGCAGAGATCGAGTTTGGCGCCGGTCTCAATGTCATTTATGGCGCGTCCGAGACAGGCAAATCGTTCATTCTGGAATCGATCGACTTCATGCTCGGAGGTGGAGAAGACCTTCGCGATATACCTGAGCGCGTAGGCTACGATCGGGTATGGCTCGGCTTCGAGTCACCAGAAGGAAAGCCCTATACGCTTGAGCGCGCGGTGGTGGGCGGCAAGTACTCGCTCTTTGAAGGGCTGCATAAATCGATCCCGGCCGACCAAACACCGATCATTCTCAACGGCAAGCATAACCCCCAGCGCAATAACAACGTCTCGATGTTTCTGCTTGGCCTTCTCGGGCTCTCCGGCACACGCATTCAGAAGAATGTGCGCGGGGAGACCAACTCGCTGAGCTTTCGGAATCTTGTGCATCTTTGTGTAGTGCCCGAAGGGGACATCCAGAAGCGCGGTTCCCCGATCGAATCCGGTGACTACCTGACGCGGACACCAGAAATGTCCGTATTCAAGCTTCTCGTAACGGGCGTCGATGACAGCGCCGTGCAGGCTGTTGACGAGGATCGAACACGCGTTACGAGCAGGACGGCAAAGACCGAGATCATCAACGAATTGATCTCAAACTATAAGGATAAGCTGACCAGCCTCGTCGGTGAGGAAGACGACGTGGCCGAGTTGGAAGACCAACTCGGCAGACTTGAGGATACCCTTGAGATCGAGAAGACCGGCCTACAGCAGCTCGAATTCGAGTTCAGAGAAATTGCGGCGCGGAGGCGCTCGTTTCGTGCCGCAATCGATGATGCAGATATTCGTCGCGCTGAAATTGAAGAGTTGCTCGCGCGCTTCGATCTGCTTTCCCAAAGCTACCAGTCGGACCTGCGCCGGCTCGCTGGCCTTAGGGAGGCGGGGTCGCTGTTAGGGGCATTAGCACCGGGGCGCTGTCCGCTTTGCGGCGCATTGGCTGAGCACCAAAATCCAGACGATGATAGTTGCGACGGCAACATCGAGGTCGTCGTTGCAGCGGCGGACGCAGAAGCGTCCAAAATTCAATTGCTTGCCAAAGAACTCGCCGAGACTGTCCAGCAGCTCAACGACGAAATTGCGTCAATTGAGGCATCGAAGCCGGGCCTGGAGCACCAGCTTACGGCTACCGATGCGGAGCTATTGCGCATCACCCCGACCCTGAAAGGTCAGCGGGCCACTTATTCCGAGATTACGGAGAAGCGTACGTCTGTGACCAATGCGCTTTCGCTGTTCCAGTCGATCTCCGACCTGGAGGAGCGAAAGGCCGAACTCGCGGAAGACGTGTCCGAGCCGCAAGCAGCGTCTGCACAGCCAGCGTCGGGTCTTTCAGAGTCAGTGTTGGATCTGTTCTCGGAGCAATTGCGCTTGCTCCTCAAGGCCTGGAATTTTCCGGAGACGGAGCGAGTGCATTTTGACCGATCTTCGAAAGACTTTGTGATCTCCGGGAAACCTCGAGGCAGTCGCGGCAAAGGTATGCGTGCCATCACGCACTCGGCGTTCAACGTCGCCCTTCTTGAGTTCACGCGGGACAACGACTTGCCGCACCCTGGATTTGTCGTGCTGGACACTCCGCTGCTGGCGTATCGCGAGCCTGAACACGACGAGGACGATCTGTCGGAAACTGACGTTCGCGACCATTTTTACGAGTACCTATCAAAGCATGACGATCGGCAGGTCATCATTTTGGAGAACGACACGCCGTCGAACGCTGTGCGCACTAGGTCTCAGACCACGTTCTTTACCAAGAACGAGCAACTCGGAAGATACGGCCTTTTTCCGCGGCCAGCGGTGAAGCGGACATAGGCGGCGTTGCTTCTAGGTGTTTCCCCACATGCTACGCATGCGCGCCTTCATGTCGATCGGCGTCCGCGTCGACGGCGGAGCAGCACTGGTCGTTTGAGCACGCGGCCAGTGTCGGCTCTGGAAGTGTTTCGTGATGGCGTTCGGGATGAAGCGCGTGCGCTGCGCATAAACGTGGCGATCACCGAAGCTGCGCTGGCCATGCGTGAAGAATCGCTGCGGGACCATCAGATGAAGCTGATCCTTGGCCCGCGTCATGGCGACGTAGAGAAGTCGGCGTTCCTCCTCGATCTCCGGCGTCGAGCCGACGCCGAGGTCGGACGGAATGCAGCCGTCCACGACGTTGAGGACGAACACCGACGACCATTCCTGGCCCTTGGCGGAATGAATGGTCGAGAGGATCAGATAGTCCTCATCGAGCAGCGGTGGACCGGCCTGGTCGCTCGTCGCATCGGGCGGGTCGAGCGTCAGTTCGGTCAGGAAACGCTCGCGGGTCGGATAGCTGGCTGCGATCTGCGCAAGCTGCGTGAGGTCGGCCTGCCTTTGTAGGGCGTCCTCGTAGCGTTGCTCCATGAAGGGCAGATACCAGCGGCAGGCGAGATCGAGCTCGGACGGCCATCCGGCTGCGCCAAGATGTAGCGTGCTCATCGTCTCGACGAACTCCTGCCAATGCGCGACCGCAGCAACCGGAGGGCGAAAGCCGTGCAGGCCGGTGGCCGCGCTGCCGCTCGCGGCGATGCCGTCGAGAAGCTTCGCAGCCGTGCCCGGGCCGATGCCGGGCAGGAACTGCGCCACACGAAACCCCGCGACGCGATCGCGCAGATTGTGCGCCCAGCGCAGCACGGCGAGCACATCCTTGATATGCGCCGCCTCGAGGAATTTGAGGCCGCCGAATTTGACGAACGGAATGTTGCGGCGGGTCAGCTCGACTTCGAGCGTCGCGCTGTGGCTCGACGTCCGGAACAGGACCGCCTGCGATTTCAGGCGTTGTCCGGTCTCGCGGTTGGCGAGGATATTTTCGACGATGTAGCCGGCCTGCGCATTGTCGTCGGCGACGTTGACGAGCGCGGGCAGATCGGATGATGCCCGATCGGACCAGAGGTTCTTGGTGAAGCGCTCAGAGGCGAGATCAATCACCGCATTGGCCGCGGCGAGGACCGGCTGCGTCGAGCGATAGTTCTGCTCGAGCGTGATCAACTCGGCCGTCGGCGTGAAGTGAGCGGGAAAGTCGAGGATGTTGCGCACCGTCGCCGCGCGGAACGAATAGATCGACTGAGCGTCATCACCGACGACCGTGAGGCCGCGGCCGGTGGGCTTGAAGTTGAGCAGGATCGAGGCCTGAAGCCTGTTCGTGTCCTGATACTCGTCGATCAGGACATGGTCGAAGCGGTCAGCAAGATCCTCGGCGAGCGCCGGCGCCATCATCATCTGCGCCCAGTAGAGCAGCAGATCGTCGTAATCGAGCACGTTCTGCTTCTGCTTGGCCTCGACATAGGCGCCAAACAGCCTTTGCAGTTCGGCCTCCCATTCGGCGCACCAGGGGAAGATGCCTTCGAGCACTTCGCCGAGCGACGTTTCCGCGTTCACGGCGCGCGAATAGATCGCCAGACACGTATCCTTCATCGGGAAGCGCTTCTCCATCTTGGAGAAGCCGAGATCGTGCCGCACGAGATTCATGAGGTCGGCGGAGTCTTCCCTGTCGTGGATCGTGAATGCCGCATCCAGTCCGATGTCCGCCGCGTATTCACGCAAAAGCCGGGCACCCATCGCGTGGAAAGTCCCCGACCAGGCCAGCGCATTGGCCATCGCGCCGGCGTTCGGTCCGAGCGCCTTCGCCATGATCCGCTCGACGCGGCGCTGCATCTCGACCGCGGCGCGCCGCGAGAAGGTCAGCAGCATGATGCGGCGCGGGTCGGCGCCTGAAACGACCAGGTGCGCGACGCGATGCGCCAGCGTGTTGGTCTTTCCGGAGCCGGCGCCGGCGATGATGAGCAAAGGAGGGGCATCGTTCAGCTCAGCACATCCATGTTCCACGGCGCGCCGTTGCTGCGGATTCAGGCCGGCCAAATGGCCGGCCCTGTCCCCGTCTGTTTGGCGTGCCGTCTTAACCTGCTGCAGCATTCCCACTTGCCCCGAATCTTGAGGCTATAGTACAAATCATGAACAGGCATTTAAGTCGACCAGATTTGCGAGGGCTTTCGACAGCCGACCTGAGAATCAGGGGGCCGCGCCATGCGTTTCGTATTCCCCCACAGCCATGCCTTTCGGCGCGGGCACGTCAGTGTCGACGACGACAAGAAGGCGGGACCTGAATGCCTCGTCGAATTTGGCGATGGCGTCACCGTCATCGCGGAGTGGCGTGCCGTCGACGATGCGATCCATCTCGCCATTCCCGCCTATCGCACGGCGAAGGGCACACAGGTGACGTCGCGAACCTGGCGCCTCGTCCAAGGCAGAGACGGCCAGTGGCGGTCGGAGCGAATTCCCTGACACCTCGTCCGCGGGATCAGAAAAGCATCAGATCCGACGACGACGTTGCCGGTTCGCCCCGGATCACCGTCCCCACGAACGCCTCTTCGATCGCCTTGCGTTTCTCGGCAGTCCAGCCCTCGACATGCTGCGGAGATACGAAGAAGTTCTCGGCCCGATCCACCAGCATGTGCGAGAGCGCGGACAGGCGCGCGTCCCCGTTCTTCAGGAAAATCGGCGCCACGTAGCGGCGGGCCTTTCCGGACTGCTCCTTCGGATAGCTCACGATCACGGCGGCTTTCGTCGTTGATGTCGGAATGACATTGAGAGTCACCGCTGCGAACCGTTTGCCCCACGCCTTGTCGTCAACGGAGAAGAATGAGGACGACGCCAGCACGGGCTTGCGGCCCTCAATAACAAACGTCGAATGGAGCACGTCTCCAAATCGGCTTTTCGCGAATGGCCTGTCGTAACACTCCAAGCGATGCTTCCACACGCCCCAGGCCTTAATCATGTGCGCCGTCGCTTCTGTCATAGCCGGCGATGGCTTGTCCTTTGGTACGAGGCCTTCCGCTATTTGTCGTTCGAGCGTGGTCTGCAGACGCATCGCTGCTTCCATGACAGTGTGCAGCTCTCGTGTGACAGACCGATAGGCGATCAGAAACAGTTGCTCCGCATCGTCAAGCGACAGCGGCTTTGTGTCGATGGGCTTGAATATCTCTGTGTCATGCCGGCTGCAAAAGCCTGGAAATGTGGACGCCTGATTGCGCCCGACTTTCTCAAATAGGCATTCCGGCGAGCCATTTTTGACGCGCATTCGGAGCTCGTAGACGTGATTGCCTTCGGCAATAAGGCCAAGAGACGTCGCGTTCTGCACGGAATGGGCGTTGATCGCCTTTTCGGTGCATGAAAGTGTTGGATCTAAGCATTTCTCGAAGCGGACCTTCATTGTCTCGAAGAAGTCCGAGATGTTCGATTGTCCTTCCACCTTTACCCCCAGATTTGTATCTTTGCAGGACACTAGCATCGGCGCGCGTTTGCCGCGAAGTTGTTGCCCGAATTGAGATCAGCGTGAAGGTCGCGGAATGTTTCTGACGGCGCCGCCGCCGTCAGCGAATCCCAAAAGCTGGGGCGACATCCTCATTCCAAATCTGAATCGCAGGGACGCCGGCTCTCGCTTCGAGATTCACGCGCTCGAGGGGGACGTCGGGAGCCGTCGATCCCGACGCGACATATCTAAGCTCCAGCCCATCCAAGCCAACCTTGCGAGCCGGGAAAACCGCGCCAAAGCGCTTCTGGTCGGACAGCGCCCGGTGCATTTCCGCGTCCGTTCCCGATCGAAGCAGCGCGGGTGCAATAACATCGTCAGCGCGGGCTTTAACAACCTCCGTTCGCTCTGCAAGCACGACCTTCGGTGCGAGTGCCTGGAACGCTTCATCTCCCGCGCGCCAACGCTGATGATAGAGCGTCAGATCAACGATATCGAAAGGCGGAGCGATCAACCAGTAGTGTCCCGTCTCAAAGCCCCGACCCTCGTCCTCGTCGACGATTGCGAAATGCCGAGACGCTCCGTCGACCGTCTTTGTCGCAACGGAGCCTCGCATCACGGTATTCCAGACGCCCAGACGATCCAGCATCCTCGTCAGCATCCCGGTTACGGCGATGCGGGAGCCGAACCACTGATGGCGATCCATTCTCGCCGAGATGATTGGAGCGAGCTTCCCCAGAACGTCTCGAACATGCGCCTCGTATTCGGGCAACCGCTCGCGATGTATGACCCACTCGGCATAGGCCTCAAGAAAACGCCGATCGCGACGCTCCTCTGTCAAGAATCCGGGATCGTCGTAGAAACCAGGCGTCGATATGTCGATGCCGAGCTGCTCGAAACGGCGCGACAGTTCGTTTCGGCGCACAACTGAAGCACCCAGCATCTTCTTTCGCTTCGAATCTCCCATCCCGCCCCCCGTGAACTTCACTGGCCTCAAATTGCATTCGACTTTGTACCAAGGCCTATTGTTCTGCGCTTAGTCCGACCCGCTCCGTACCAGCTCGACACCGAGGGAACCCTTCGGTAGCGGTCTCAGCAATTCGCTTTCAGGTTTTGTCAGATAGAGCCAAGCGCTCCAATCGCTCGGCGCCAGGATTACGACCTGCCGATTGTGATAGGGCGCGATGTCCTCGCCGGGCGACGTCGTGAGCATCGTGAAGCTCGGCGGATGGTTGCCCTGGCCTTCGCGCCAGAGGCCGGCGATCGCGGTGATCGGCGAGCCCTTCAGTTCGAAGCGATATTTCGCCTTCGGATATTTCTTGCCGACGAACTCGAAGAAGGCGCTGGCGGGAATGATGCAGCGGTTGCTGTTCTCGAAGCGGCGTCCCTCCGACCGGAAATTGAACACGGGTCCGCCGCGGCCCGATGGCGGGAAGCTGAAATTCATTGGAACAAGCTCGACGTGATTGCCTGCCGCGCGCATCACCGGACCGCGATCGTTGATCTTGATGTCGTCGGCTTGCGGCAAGTCGAGTTCGGTCTGCTGGGTCGGGATGTCGAGCGCGAGATCCTGCATCATCTTGCAGTATTCGGCCCAGCGGACATGCTGCTCGTAGTCATTGCACATGGACCATCATGTAGGTCCAGTGCAAACCGAATGCGAGATGAAGGAACCTGCGGGCGTGTCCCTGCGGACCGCGCTCTCGGCTGCGCTGAAACCCCGGCCGTGCCGGGTTTTCACCCTCCGGGCGTCGATCCCTCACGCAAGCCAAGAGCGGCTCGGCCGCAAGTTTCGAGCGGTGGACTATTCCGTTGGATTCCAGATCACCGCGAATTCGTCGTCGCTTTCCGACCCGGCGGCCCGGCCGAGATTGGCAAACAATCTGCGCGGTCCGAACTCGGGCGCCGAGATCGAAACCGACACATAGTCGGCGCCGTTCTCCTTGTTCTTGCGAATCCAGGCGCCGCCGATTTCCGCGCCGTTGGCATAGACGCGATAGTCGGGCTGGTCGCTGTCCGGCTTCTTCTCCTTGTTCGGCATGATCTTCAGCGCCGCTGAGATCGACAGCGTCCGCAGCGTGCCGCGATAGGAACCGTCGTCGAGTTTGTTGACGTAGCCGATGGCTGGCATGTGATGTCTCCCCGTTTCATTCCGGCTGGCATCCTGTCCGGCATGCGTGGCGGTCTTTCCTGCAGCGTCGGACTTGCCTGCGTCCGCGCCATGCCCGAGCAGCCGCGCCATTCCACTTGCTCGCATTCCGATGGCTCCCATGCCGACGCGTGCGCCGTGGGCGGGAGCATCCACCCGCCCGCCACGCGGCACACCCTGTCGAATCCGACGGGTCACACGAGCCCCACGTCCCTGTGACAACGGCCGTGCCCCGATGCCGATCGACCGGAGGAGGGTTGTGGACGGCCGGCGCTGGCTGCCGCTTGCGCCTTGCCGGCCGCAAGGGAGGCTTCCCCGCGCTCGGAGCCCGACGAATCAGACGTCTTGTCAACGCGCCCTTGCCCCCGGCAGGCTTCGCGGCCGGTCGGAGTCGTCCCGTCAATGGCGGGAAATGCGAAGCCAACCGAAGAAAGGGCTGGACATCGCCGCCGTGGCGGGTTCGGCGTAAGTGTCATGGAGAAAAAAGATATCGACGAGTTGCGGGGGAAGGTGCCGTGCGCGTCCGTCCTGGAGAAGGCGGGCTGGAAGGTCGACCTGAAGGAGAGC
>JAFKKS010000136.1 GCA_017304555.1 Hyphomicrobiales bacterium | reverse complement strand
CGAAATCGCGGACCGCGTGGCGGTGATGCAGCATGGTGTCGTGGTCGAGCAGGGAACGGGGCGCGCCGTTCTCGATAATCCGCAGCATGCCTATACCCGACAGCTCCTTGCCGCCGTGCCGCCGCTGACGGCGCCGCCGCCGCGTAAGCTCTCGGTCGAGGCGATCCTCAAGGTCGAAAACGTCTCCAAGACGTTGCGCACTGGGGGTTTCCTCGGCCGCGGCGCGCGCGTCACGCACGCCGTCAAGAACGTATCGTTGACGTTGCCGCGGGGAGGCACCCTCGGCGTCGTCGGCGAGTCCGGCTCGGGAAAGTCGACGCTCGCGCGTTGCATCATACGCCTCATCGATTCGGATAGCGGTGCGATCCTGCTCGACGGCAAGGACCTCGCGGCGATGTCGCGCGAGGAAATGTGAGCGCAGGCGCGCGACATCCAGATGGTGTTCCAAGACCCGTTCGCTTCACTGAATCCTCGCCGTAAGGCGGGAGAGTTGATCGCGCAGGGGCTTCTCGTCCATGGAACGCCCCGGTCTCAAGCGCGCGCGCGCGCGACAGAGCTTCTCACGCTTGTCGGGTTGGATGCGGCGGCCGCCGATCGATTCCCGCATGAGTTCTCAGGAGGGCAGCGCCAGCGCATCGGTCTGGCGCGTGCTCTTGCGCTGCAGCCGAAAGTTCTGATCGCCGACGAGCCTGTCTCCGCGCTCGATGTTTCCGTCCAGGCGCAGGTGCTAAAGCTGCTCGCGGAGCTGCGTGAGCGCCTCGGCCTGTCTGTCGTCTTCATCACGCATGACTTGCGCGTCGCAGCGCAGGTCTGCGATCTCGTGGCGGTGATGAAGGACGGCGAGGTCGTGGAAGAGGGCCCCATCGGCCAGGTCTTCGGTCAGCCGCGGCACCCCTATACGCAAGCGCTGCTCGCTTCGATCCCCGGCAGCGCGCTACGGCAGGCCGCCTAGAAACGGGCCATTGAGGGCTTATTCAGGATGCTGCGGGGAGGGCCGGAGTGTCATCCAGTTCGGCGTTGCGAAACCGCTCGCCCTTGGCGAGCATCACGCCTTGCCGGCCGGCGATGCCGAGCTCGAGGCTTTCCGCAATGCGGTTCGCGCGTTCCATGAAATGATCGGCTGCGCGGGCCGGGCAGAGGTCGCGCACCGTCGCCTCGAACAGACCGAGCCAGCGGTCAAAATGGCGCGCGTCGACCGGCAAGGGCATATGCTTCTGCATCGGCTGGCCATGATAGGCCCCGGTCATCAGGGCGACCGACGACCAGAATGAGCACATCTGCCGTAGGTGCGGCTCCCAGTCCTTGATCCGGGACTCGAAGACGGGGCCCAGCAGGGCATCGGCCCGCACCCGTCCGTAAAAATTGCGGACGACGGTATCTATCATCGCCTCGTCGATGCCGGTTTCCGTGCGAATGGCGGCGGTGATCTGCGCGCGGCGCGACTCGGTAAGGCCTGTATAGCTCATAAGGTCTCAGTCCAGGGCAACGACGATTGAAAAGAGGCATTCCATATACTTCTTTTAGTCCGGCACAGCAACCGCCGCAGACGGCCCAGGTTTTGGCAGGGGCAGGGCTCGCCTGTCGATCCGATGTTGCCGCGCGGGAACATTTCGCTAGGCTACCGCGATTCCTGCGCACCGGCGCGTCGAGGGACGCTGCGGGCGGGGCCGAGGCTGATGCTGTTCCATGGGATTTGACGCGTGACATTCTACTCCGATCGTCGCCATGCCGCGTAAGCACGCCTGGGAGGACCTGCCCGACGCCGAGCTGCTGAAGCTGCGCTTCAAGGATCTCAAGGTCACTCTGAAGAACACTTGGCTGGAGGACGCACTCGCGGCACTTTACGAGGAGCTTGAGTATCGCGAATTGACCGTGCGCCCGCACGCGTGGCTCTCGGACGAGTGGTTCAGTCCGATCTCGTCTCCCGGTATCGCGTTTCCATTCTACCTTGCGCATCCCCGTTTGGTGCGGCTCGAGCGCAAGATGATCATCGAGGTGGAGGGCGGTACGCGCCACGAATGCATGCGCATTCTGCGGCACGAAGCGGGGCACGTCGTGCAGCACGCGTATCAACTGCATCGCCGCCGGCGTTGGCAAGAATTGTTCGGGCGATCGTCGACACGTTACCCGACCCACTATCGTCCGAATCCGGCGAGCCGGAATTATGTGCAGCACCTGCGGCTCTGGTACGCGCAAAGCCACCCCGACGAAGATTTTGCGGAAACGTTCGCGGTGTGGCTGCGCCCGCGTTCGACCTGGCGCAAGCGTTATGCCGAATGGCCGGCGGCGCTCGCCAAGCTTGAATATGTCGACGAACTGATGAAGGAGATCGGTGGCAAAAAGCCCGTGCTAACGAACCGCGAGCAAGTCGACCCGCTCAGCCGGTTGAATCGAACGCTCGCACAGCACTACAAAAAAAAGCAGGCGCAGTATTCCGTCGATATTCCGAAGGTCTATGACAACGATCTGCGCCGCATCTTCTCCGACAACCCGCGCCATAATCATGCTCTGGCGGCATCTGCGTTTCTGCGGCACAATCGTGCTAACATCCGGCAGATCGTTTCAAAGTGGACGGGTGAGTATCAATTGACGCTCGATGCAGTGTTTGACGACATGATTGCACGTTGCCGTGCGCTTAAGTTGCGTGCCGTCGGTTCCGAACGACAACTTCGTATGGATTTCACCGTCTTGTTGACCGCCAAGACCGTACATTCTCTTCACGGATCGACGCGGGGGAAGTGGCTCGCGCTGTGAGACGTCTTCGCGTTCTCGTTCTTCTCAATAGCTATCACGTTCCGCCGGACACCCTCAAAGGACATACGGAGCAAGAAACCGTTGCCTGGCGCATGGGCTACGATGTCGTTCGCGCTCTTCGTTCACGCAAGCACGAGGTGCAGGTTCTCGGCCTCGAAGATACGTTGCGCCCGATCCGCGAAGCGATCGACAGCTTCAAGCCGAGTGTCGTGTTCAACCTGTTGGAGGAGTTCCACGGCGAAACCGCCTACGACCAGAACGTCGCCAGCTATCTTCAGCTTTTGCGCATTCCGTACACGGGGTGCAGCCCGCGCGGCCTGATGCTCTCGCGCGGAAAGGATCTGTCGAAAAAGCTCCTCGCCTATCATCGCATCCCGGTACCGGCCTTCGCCGTGTTTCCAATCGGGCGCAAGGTGCGCCGCCCCGGGCGGCTCAGCTTTCCGCTGATCGTCAAGAGCTTGAGCGAAGATGCCTCGCGCGGTATCGCGCAAGCCTCGGTGGTGCATTCCGACGACAAGCTGGCGGAGCGTGTTGCGTTCATTCATGAGCGCGTCGGCACCGCGGCTATCGCCGAGCAATTTATCGAGGGTCGTGAATTCTATGTCGGTGTCATCGGCAATGAGCGGCTGCGTGCGCTGCCGATCTGGGAGCTCGAATTCGGCGATCTCGGTGAGGGGCAGAATCGGATCGCGACCGAAAAGGTCAAATTCGACGTAGATTACCAGGAACGGCGCGGCATCCTGCAAGGCTATGCCGAGGATCTTCCGCCGGAGCTCTACGCGCGTATTCAGCGGACAGCGAAACGCATCTGCAAGACCCTCGAGATCGACGGATACGCGCGCGTCGATTTTCGGCTGTCGGCAGACGGCGTTCCCTATTTTCTCGAGGCCAACCCCAACCCCGATATCGCACGCTACGAGGTGTTCGCCGATTCCGCCGCGCTTGATGGGCTGAAATACCCCGCGCTTCTGGATCGCATCATGGCTTTGGGCCTGTCGCGCGCCCGTGCATCCACCTAAGGGGCGACAGAAGCGGTTTCTTTCGGCGTCGTCGGCCGGTTACGGCCCAGCCATGTGCTAAGCACTCAGGACTGCCTTGCCATTTGTCGGCTGGCGGCGGCGGCAAACATCATGCTATCGCACCGAACCCACCCCGCTCAGCCGCGGAACGTGCGGTCGATGCCCATCGGCCTTGCTCCGTCTCGCTGGACTTTCAGAGGAATGCATATGGCTCCGAGGATCATTCTCGTGCCGCCGTCGGCGGAAACCAGCAAGATTGCAGAGGAATTGGCGCCGGCGGGCTTCGACCTCGTGCTCGCACGCGGGGAGGGGATCGAGAACGAGGCTGCGCTCAGCGGCGCCGAGTATATGGTTTGCTATCCGAACGTCGTGATGAAGGACGCCTTCTTTCGCGCGGCGCCGAAGCTCAAGCTCGTCCAGCTTTTGAGCGCCGGCTACGACAACGTCGATCTCGACGCGCTGCGGCGCGCGAAGGTGCCGCTCTCCAACAATGGCGGCGCCAACGCCATCTCCGTCGCCGAGCACGCATTGATGCTGATGCTCACCGTGTCGCGCAAGGTCGTGTGGCAGCATGGCAGCGTGTCCGCCGGCCGCTGGCGCGGCAACGGTCCCGCGCCGCGGATGTACGAACTCTATAACAAGACGCTGGGCATTGTCGGTCTCGGCACCATCGGCAAGAAGGTGGCGCGGCTTGCACGCGCCTTCGGCATGCGCGTTCAGTATTTCGATATCGTGCGGCTAAGCGAGGACGCGGAGGATAATCTCGGCGTCAAATTCCGGCTGCTGCGCGAACTGGTTCGCACCTCCGACATCATTTCGCTGCATGTGCCGCTCAACGATTCAACGCGGCACCTCATCGGCGCCGGCGAATTGGCGCAGATGAAGCCGGAAGCGATCATCGTCAATACGTCGCGCGGCCCCGTCATCGACGAGAAGGCTCTCTACACAGCCCTGAGCCAGCACAAGCTTTTCGGCGCCGGTCTCGACGTGTTCGACCAAGAGCCGCCGCCGGGAGACAACCCGCTGCTCAAGCTCGACAACGTCACGCTCACTGCGCATTTCGCCGGACCGACCTGGGACAACCACGTCGCGCGCTTCCGCAACGCCTTCGACAACGTGCAGCGCGTCCAGCGCGGGGAAGCGCCGTTGTGGGTGGTGCCGGAACTGGCGGAGCTGTCAGGGAAGTGAAGGGGTTCGCAGGCCGCTTGCATTTCCTCTGAGGCGTCATGCCCGCGCTTGCCGCGGGCATCCACGTCTTATGCCTCATTTGAATGAAGACGTGGATGGCCGGGACAAGCCCGGCCATGACGATGTTGTTGGTCTATCGTGAACCTCACCCCGTTCGTGGGACGCGGCCCTCGATCGGATAGGCGGGGTCGTTATAGCCCGGCGCCGCCGGATGGCCGGTGACGACGAGTTCGTTGATGAAGTCCTCGTCTTCCTTGGTGAACTTGAAGTCGAGCGCGGCGAGGTAATCGTCCCACTGCGCCTCGGTGCGCGGGCCGGCGACGGCGGCCGTGATCAGGCGATTATTGAGCACCCAGGCCACTGCGAAATGGTTGGGCGTCGTCCCGCGCTTCTCCGCGTAGGCCTTGACCTTTTGCGCGGCGCGCAGCGTCACGGGGTTCCATTCGGTCTGCATCATGCGCGTATCCTTGCGCGCCGCGCGTGTGCCTTCCGGCGCCGGCGCGTCGGGATCATATTTCCCGGTGAGGACGCCGCGTGCGAGCGGGCTATAGGTGACGACGCCGAGGCCGAAGTGGCTGCAGGCCGGCAGGTGCTCGGTTTCGATCGAGCGGTAGAGCGCGTGATAATAAGGCTGGCTCGCGATCGGGCGGTCGATGCCGAGGCTGTCGCAGATGCGGCAGATTTCGGCGACGCGCCAGGCGCGATAGTTCGATACGCCGAAATAGCGGATCTTGCCCTGGCGCACGAGGTCGGCCATCGCATGCACCGTCTCCTCGAGCGGCGTCGCGTGATCTTCCTTATGCAGATAGTAGAGATCGATGTAGTCGGTGCCGAGCCGCCGCAGGCTTCCCTCTGCGGCCCGCATCACCCACTTGCGCGAAAGGCCGCCGCCGTTCGGGTCTTTCTCGATCGTATTGGCCAGCTTCGTCGCCAGGACCCATGAGTCGCGGTTCGCCGCAATAGCGCGGCCGGTCACTTCCTCGGAGTGTCCGTTGGTATAGGCGTCGGCGGTGTCGATGAAGTTTACCCCCGCGTCGCGCGCCTTGCCGACGATGTGCGCCGACGTCTTTTCGTCCGTCGGGCCGCCGAACATCATGGTGCCGAGGCAAAGCTGCGAGACCTTCAGCCCGCTGCGGCCGAGATTGCGATAGTCCATTGAACACTCCGACGATGATTTTTGAGAAGCGCAACGCAGGGATGCGTAGGATGATGCCGGCTTGTGCCGCCGATGCAAGGCGGGAAGGATAGCATCCTGCGCCGGTGTTTGATATCGCGGCTGGATTAGGGATTGTGGAGGATCGAATGACGGCTTCGGCGCGTTGGAAGCGGCGGCCTCACGGGTCGACATGGGGAGATTTCGGCCCGGATGATCAGCTTGGCCGCTTGAATCTTCTGACGCCGGAAAAAGTGAAGCAGGGCGTCGCCGAGGCGCGCGAAGGCGTCGTCTTCTGCCTCAGCCTGCCGCTCGACCTTCCCGGAAGCAATCTCCTCAATCCGCGCCGCTATCCGCCGGTGCTACGTCCGACGCTGCGCAACGGCCGCGTCAACATGAATTATATCGCCGCCTGCGACGATCCGAACGCAACGGATGTCGTGAACGACGACGTCGCCATCATTCACCTGCAATACTCGTCACAGTGGGACAGCCTTGCGCATGTCGGCTCGATGTTCGACGCCGACGGCGACGGCAAGCCGGAGCCCGTTTTCTACAACGGCTATCGTGGCGGCGAAGCGATCGTCGGCCCGAGCGACGTCAAGGATGCCGGCGGCATCAATACGGTCGAAGCGCGTTCGACGTCCCATGCCTATGCACTCGGCGTCGAGAACATGGCCGCGAAATGCATCCAGGGGCGCGGCGTGATGATCGATCTCGCCGCGCACTACGGCCGCGAGCGCAAGGTCGTCGGTTACGATGATCTGATGAAGGTCATGGAAGCCGACAAGGTCGTGGTCGAGAAAGGCGACATGGTGTGCCTGCACACTGGGTTTGGCGGCATGCTGATGGAAAAGAAGGGACAGCCGACCGAGCACGATCTTCACCACACCTGTGCGGTGCTCAACGGCCGCGATTACAAACTACTCGACTGGATCACCCAGAGCGGCCTTGTCTCCCTCATCGCCGACAACTACGCGGTGGAGGCGCATCCGTCGCTTCCCGGTGAGGGTTGTTGCGCGAACCTTCCGCTGCATGAGCACTGCCTGTTCAAGCTCGGCGTCAATCTCGGAGAGTTGTGGTTGCTGACGCCGCTGGCCGAATGGCTGCGCGCGCACGGCCGCAACCGCTTCCTGCTGACGGCGCCGCCGCTGCGGCTGCCCGGTGCGGTCGGTTCGCCGGCCAACCCGATCGCGACTGTCTGACGAGATTCGGATCAGCGCGATGAGCGACCCGGTCATTTGGTGCGGCATGACGCGCACGCAACTCGATGCCGCCTACAACAATGGCGCGGCCGTTCCGCAAGGCGCCGCCCTGGTCGAGGGTTGGACGACGCGCAGCGCGAAGCTGCGGGCCAGCCAGCCGGATGGGATGGACCTCGTTTACGGCCCGCGGCCGCGCAACCGGATCGACCTGTTCCGTTGCGGAGCGTCCCGCGCGCCGCTGCTCGTCTTCATCCATGGCGGCTACTGGCAGCATCGCCGCAAGGAGAACTTCTCCATCTTTGCGGAGGGGCCGATGGCGCGCGGCTTCGATGTGGCGATGATCGGCTATACGCTCGCACCGGACGTCACCGTGACCGAGATTGTGGCAGAGACGCACGCGGCGATTCGCTGGCTACGGGCGCAAGCGGGGCGTCTCGGCGTCGGCCAAGGGCGGCTGATCGTGTCAGGCTGGTCGGCCGGCGGGCACCTGACGGCCATGGCCATAGGCATGCCGGAGGTCGACGCTGGGCTCACCATCAGCGGCATTTTCGATCTCGAGCCGTGCCGGCTTAATTATTTGAACGAAAAGCTGAAACTTACGGAAGAGGAAGTCCGCCGGGCGAGCCCGATCAATGCCATCCCGGATCGCTCCGGGCCGCTGGTCGTCACCTATGGAACGGCCGAACTGCCGGAATTGCAGCGGCAATCGCAGGCCTATGCGGAAGTTTGGCGTGCCGCCGGCCGCGACGGGGAAATCGTCCCGATGCAGGGTGACGACCATTTCTCAATCATGGAAAAATTGGCCGATCCGGATGGCGAACTGACAACCATACTGACCCGGTTGGCCTAACCGCCGACGCGATGTGAACGATGGACCGCCAGACGAAATATTCGGGGCGCCTTGGCTGGATCATCCGGTTCGTGAGCGGCGGCTATACGGGCCGCTTGTGCAAAATCACGTTCACGACTATTTTCGCGGATCGAAGTTTCGGCCCGGACGATTGGCCAACGCCCTAGGCTCTGCTTGGTGCTTGACTGACGACCACTTCCTGAACCTCGAGACAACCGCCTCTATTTGCATCGGGGCTAAGCAAACTACGATCGTCAAAGGAACTACATGAGCACCGGAACTGTGAAATGGTTCAACGCGCAAAAGGGTTATGGATTTATCCAGCCCGATGATGGGAGCAAGGACGTGTTCGTCCACATCAGCGCTGTTGAACGAGCCGGAATGTCCAACCTGCGCGAAGGGCAGAAGCTGTCCTACGAACTGACGCAGGATCGCCGGACCGGCAAGAGCTCGGCTGATCAGCTTCGCGAAGTTTGATCGCTGAGAAGCCTGACCGCTGAAATAGGAAAGCCCGCCGGATGGCGGGCTTTCTTTTTCAGGCGCCTCCTTGGAGGCGCCTTTTTATTTTGAGCACGGGATCGACACGTTGCGATCCTGCTCCGCTCATTCCCGCGTAAGCGGGAATCAATCCAGCATTCTTGGCTTTGGGTCCCCGCTTTCGCGGGGACGAGCGGGCGAACGTGGAATGCTAGCGTTTGCGGAACTGCGGGCGCGGCGGCGGGCGACGCGCCGGGCCGGTTGAGGCGCGCTCGTCCTTGTGCCGGAAGATGAGCCGGCCCTTGCCGAGATCGTAGGGGGAGACTTCGACGGTGACGCGGTCGCCCGCGAGCGTCTTGATCCGGTTCTTCTTCATCCGGCCGGCGGTGTAGGCCACGATCTCGTGGCCCGAATCCAACTGCACGCGGTAGCGGGCATCCGGCAGGATTTCGAGAACCAGTCCCTCGAACTCAATCAGTTCTTCCTTCGCCATCGTGTTCTTTCCCGTTGATCAGGGACGTGGGTGTTGATCGGAGCGACCGCGCGACTGTGCCCCACGCGGCCGGCCGTGTTGGCCGGCAGCATCTTTCGCCGCAGGCCGATGTTCAACTGATTTCTGGCCGGGCGAGCCATTCCGATTGCGCCGTCGCCGGCGGCCGGAACGCTCTCCCGAAGGGCGCTCGCCCTCGCGCCCCGGAGCATGCGCGCGCGGGCCGGCGGCGCGTACGCCGTTACGCGGCTTGTGCTGCGGCGCCGCCGTCCGCTGTTCTCCCGTTGCCGGGATCTTCATGCGGATCAGCTTTTCGATCGAGCGCAGATACGGCGCTTCGTCCGGCGTGCACAGCGAGATCGCGATGCCGTCGGCGCCGGCGCGCGCGGTGCGGCCGATGCGGTGCACATAGCTCTCCGGCACGTTCGGCAGGTCGTAGTTGACGACATGCGAGATGCCGTCGACGTCGATGCCGCGCGCGGCGATGTCGGTCGCAATCAGGATACGCACGCGGCCCTGACGGAAGGAGGCGAGCGCACGCTCGCGCTGGCCTTGCGACTTGTTCCCGTGGATCGCCTCGGCGGTGATGTTGGCGCGCGCGAGATTGCGCACCACCTTGTCGGCGCCGTGCTTGGTGCGGGTGAAGACGATGGCGCGGTCGATCGGCTCGCTCTTGAGAATCGTCGAGAGCATCGAGACCTTGGCCGCGTGGTCGACATGCACAATGCGCTGTTCGATGCGCTCGGCGGTCGTCGCGACCGGCGTCACCGCGACTTCCGCCGGGTTGCGCAGCATCTGCCCGGCGAGCTGTGCGATTGCCTGCGGCATGGTGGCGGAGAAGAACAGCGTCTGCCGTTCGGCTGGAACCTTGGCGACGATCTGCCGGATGTCGTGGATGAAGCCCATGTCGAGCATGCGGTCGGCTTCGTCGAGGACGAGGACGTCGACCTTGTTCAAGCGCAGCGCGTTGCCGCGCACGAGGTCGAGCAGGCGGCCCGGCGTGGCAACGAGGATCTCGACGCCGTCGATGAGGGCGCGCACCTGGCGGCCCATCGGCACGCCGCCGATTGCCAGGGTGACGTTCACCTTCATGTGGCGGCCATAGGCCTTGAAGCTGTCGACGATCTGGCCGGCGAGTTCGCGCGTCGGGCTGAGTACGAGCACGCGGCAGGTCTTCTTCTCCGGCGCCCGCCGCGTCTTGAGGATCTGGTTCAGGATCGGCAGCGCGAACGCCGCCGTCTTTCCGGTGCCGGTCTGGGCGATGCCGACGATGTCGCGGCCGCCCAAGGCGAGCGGAATGGTTTGAGCCTGAATGGGAGTGGGGGTGACGTATTTCTCGTCGCGAAGCGCACGAGCAATCGGTTCGGCAAGGCCGAAACCATCAAACGAGGTCAAAGGGTAACTTTCTGCATAGCGAAAAATGCCCAGTGCTTGCGCACTGAGGGCACGTAACGAGGGTGGTATGGACACCCCGCGCGGTCTGGGCTGCCGGTTTATCGAGCGGATGGGGGCCGAATCCGTTATCCAGGATCCGTTCACGCGGCCCAAAGAGACCGGAATCGAAGACCGGTCATCAGCTCGCGGCGGCTATATGGCGTAGAATCACGGTTTTTTCAAGCCGCGCGAAAAATGCGCCCGCGCCTGGACCATCCTCAGTGCTTCGGCAAACGTTCGTCATCGTGCGGAAGCACCTTGCCGATTGCCCCGTCGTGACGCCGCCAGCCCCAGCGGAATGGAAAGCCTGTGAGCGCTTGCAAGACCAGGAGAAACAGGCCGATGGCGAGCAGAAGCGCGAAGGCTGCACCGGCCGCGTAAAAGGCAAGTTCCACCATGGGAGCCTCCCTTGCTCGCCCCCAGCATAGGAGAGGCGAGGGGCCTTGGCCACGGGAGACGGCATGCCCTAAAGCCCTGAATTTCGTCAGCCGCGGTTGTAGGCTAGAGGTCGTCGACCAGCTTAACGAACGAGGCTTTCGTGTTTGCGCTTACCGAAGACCAGCGGGCGTTCCAGGAAACGGCGCGCAATTTCGCGCAGGAAGACCTCCTGCCGCATGCGGCGGAGTGGGACGAGAACGGCACGTTTCCGGTCGAGGCGTTGCGCGCCGCCGCCGCCAACGGTTTCGCCGGCATCTATGTGCGCGAGGATGTAGGCGGCTCGGCGCTGACCCGGCTCGACGCCGCGATCATCTTCGAGGAGCTGGCGGCGGCCGACCCTTCGACCGCGGCCTACATCTCGATCCACAACATGGCGTCGTGGATGATCGATACCTTCGGAAGCGACGAACAACGTCGCCGCTTCCTGCCGAAGCTCACCACCATGGAGCATTTCGCGAGCTACTGCCTCACCGAACCTGGCGCGGGCTCGGACGCCGCTTCGCTGCGCTCGCGCGCGGAGCGCGACGGCGATCATTACGTCATCAACGGCGCGAAGGCCTTCATTTCCGGTGGCGGCGCGAGCGACGTCTATGTCTGCATGTTGCGTACGGGCGGCGAAGGGCCGAACGGCATCTCCTGCATCGTCGTCGAGAAGGGGACGCCCGGGCTTTCCTTCGGCAAGAAGGAGAAGAAGCTCGGCTGGAACAGCCAGCCGACGGCGGCCGTGATTTTCGAGAATTGCTGCGTGCCGGTCGCGAACCGCATCGGCGCGGAAGGTGAGGGCTTCAAGATTGCG
>JAFKKS010000135.1 GCA_017304555.1 Hyphomicrobiales bacterium | reverse complement strand
GTCACGCAAATCGAGCCGCCGGTGACGTCCTCGGGTCTCAATTTGCGGCGGACCGCAGTCTTCTGCAGTCCTTTGATGCGCGCCACGAAGTCTTCGAGCGCAAGGCCGTCTGCGCCATGGATCACGGGCACGATCAATTCGCCATTGCTCTGGTTCAGCGCAAAGCCTAGGTGAATGCCTGCATGAGGTTCGATGCCGTCATTCCAGTAGGCATTCGGCCGCGGGTCCGTCTTGGCAGCTTGAGCAACGGACCATGCTAACCAATCGGAAATAGAAAGCATCATATCGCGTGCCCTTCCTTCCGCAGCGACACGCGCTTCAACGGCTTCCGCATCGATCCATCGCACGAGATGTGAGTGCGGAATCTCTCGCCATGATTTGGTCAGGGCGTTTGCCGCATATCGGCGCGTGGGACTCGTGAGGTCCAGGCCTGGGTGGGCTTGCCGCGCTCCTTGCTCATTGCGTTGGTTCAGCGCGCTTTGTACGTCACGCTCGCGAACGATATCGAGGCCAGCCGGCAAATCAGCGATTGTCAGTCCGTGCGCTTGCATCAGGGCTTGCGCCTTTTGCGTCACGGGAACGCTGACGTCAGCCGACGTCCCTTGCGCATTCATGCTGGGCGCCAAGGCGTGCACGCTCCCAGCGTCTTGCGGCGCTGACAACACCATGCCGAGCACCGCGCCAACCGGCACTTGTTCGCCGATTGCACGCGACGGATACAAATACCCATCCCCCGGCGCTGCAATCTCGATCACGGCTTTGCTGAATTCGACTTCGCAGATGGGATCGCCCCCCTTCACGAAATCTCCGGACTGTCGAATCCAACCGACAACGACGCCCTGATCGTCGTTCGCTGAATCACGGGGAACAGTGATCTGAAGCGGCGGTTGGTCTTGGCTTGTGTTCGTCACGATTTGGCCTGCATCACGCGGCGAACGGCCGCCACGACGGCGGCAACGCTGGGCAGCATCGTGCGCTCCTGCGCTCGCGAATTTGGAATCGGGATCTCCGCTGCGCCAACGCGGGCAACCTTGGCCGCAACCGTGGAAAGGCTAGCGATCACCTCGGCGCCTATTCCGTAGGCCGCAGGTCCTTCCTCAATCGTAACGAGGCGGCCGGTGCGCGCGACGGAGTCGCGCAGAGCGGCGGGGCGGAACGGGTAGAGTTGCGTCAGAATCATATAATCGAAATCGAGTTCATCCTCGACCATAAGCTGTCCCATGGCCTCTTCGACGATGTCGGTCAGCCCGCCGTACGTCACCACCGTTGCCTGCGCAATGCTGCCTGGCATAGCGCTGGTATAGTGCAAAGCAGGGTAGTCATCCGGCGCATCGGAAGGTCGGGGAACGAAGCGGAAGCCTAGCGGTGCCTCTGTCGCTGGCATCAGCGGATAGAGCGATTTGTTTTCGACAAATAGCACAGGGTTCGGATCGCCAAGCGTTGCTGCCGAAAGAAGGCGCTCGGCTTCATGCCGGCGTGACAGCGCGATCACCTTGAGCCCAGGCGTACCGCAGAACATGCGTTCCAGACTCTGACTATGGGTCGGCCCATAGCCGCGATAGCCGCCGGAGGGCACGCGGATCGTCGTCGCAACCGATACCGCAGACCCATACATATGATGGGCCTTTGCCGCTTGATTGACGATTTGGTCGGTCGCCAATGTCACGAAGTCGCCGAACATGATTTCTGCAACGGAGCGGCCGCCGGCAAGCGCCACGCCGTTGGCAAAACCGACGAGGGCTGCTTCTGAAATCGGAGTCGAAATGACACGTTCGGAAAAATCCGAACTCAGGCCCTTGGAGACTTTGAATGCTCCACCGTACGGATCGGCAATGTCTTCTCCGAGGAATACGAAATCCGCATCCTTCTGCAGGGCGACTCGTAACGAGCGGTTCAGAAGCTCGGCAATTCGCACCTTGGCTGCTGGATGGTCCTGCGTGACGATGAGATCAGCGGAAGATTCGAAGAGGGCCCGGGAGGGTGCGGCGTGCACGGCGTCATCGACGAGCGACTGAGTTGGCGCGTCCTCGAGTTCGGCAAGCGCCAATTCCACCTCAGCCTCTGCACGCTCCGACGCAGCGATTGCCACCGGGTCCGCCGCTGCGATTCTTTGACTGAGATGATCACGGCTCCAGGCGCGATCCAGATCGACCTTCGAACGAACATCGTCTCCCTTGCTGTGTGCCATCAACCTGTAAGTATCCAGAACCTGCACGAAGGGACGCCCCTTTCGCACGCCCGCCACGACCTTCCCGAGATGTTCCCAGAGAGGGATCGGCTCGTATGCGGATCGCCGATCCACCTCGATACCAAAAGCCGAAAAACGTGCGGCGATGTCGCCGGCGGTGGTTGTTGCGGTGTCGGTGGACTGCGCCACGCCGTTGTTCTCAAGCACGATGAGCAACGGCAGGTTCAGGAGCGAAATAAGATTTAGAGTTTCATAGAGGACGCCTTCCCCCAGCGTTCCGTCGCCGATATGGGCAATCACAATGGCGCCCGGCTCTCGGCGACGTAGTAGCCAAGCATAGCCTGCGGCAATTGGTAGGCTGCCACCCTGAATGCCCTGCGAGAAAAACCGCTTGTAGAAGAGGTGCTGTGAGCCGCCGCGTCCGAGGCAGACGCCGCCTTCCTTGCCCATGATTTCCGCCATCAGCGCTTTCATCGGGCCGCCGTAGGCGAGAAAATGACCGTGGCAACGGTGATTGGTGAAAACTGCATCACGCTCGGGATCAACATGCGCATAAAGCGACGCTGCACAAACCTCTTGTCCAATGCAGGTGTGCGTTGTTCCCGAAAGCTTTCCTTCCGCGAAGAGGTCCAGGAGCTTCTTTTCGAAGCTCCTTATGCGGGCGATAAGGGCAATCATGCGGGCGTCAACCGCCTGCAAAGCCGGAGCATCACCGTTGATGGCGAGGTTCGTATGCACGTTCATTCCGCCTTTGCGAAGGCCGGCTCGCCTAGACGAAGCCAGCGATTCAACTTCGCGAGCGGATAGAGTCCCTTCTTCTGCTGAAAGTCCGATCTCATCCAGTCCACGATCTTTCGCGCCTCAGCGACATAGCAACTTGTGGGAGTTCCTGCGATCTGGATAGCCAGCTTGTTTCGCAGCATCTCCTGGTTCCAGCGGGTGAGATGCAAATACCACCAAAGCCAGGGCGCCCTTACTTCCGCGTCGACCACCCTGAGATTTTCGCCGCTTTTGACCGTGACCGAAACGGAATCGTAGAAGCCGGGAATCTGATGGTTCGGGGGCAGTTCGTCCTCCGCCACATGCAAGATTGTCATCCGATCCAGGGCGCATCCCACGCATAGCACGCGTCCATCGAGTTGAGCCAATTTGGCGTAGGGGGACAGCCCATCGTGCGGTCTTGTAGATTGCGCATGGCTTCCTATCACCGCATCAGCGAGCGGGCCAGTGGCGGCCGCCGCGGAATATGGAAACGCGCTGCGGCGAACGCCGGTCCGTCGTCGGAAAAGTTCCGTCACCAATCCGACGCTCGATGGGCTCTTTTGCACGTCGTAAAACAGTCGGCCGTCCCTCTCGCGAAGGACCGGATGAGAGGGCATGACCAATGTTCCCTCCGGTCCGACAATCTCCAAAAGAGTGTCGATAAATTCGGAAGGGCTCAACCCCAGACGAGCGACGCCGGCCGTATCCGAATGCACGAGCAAGAGGGTCCCGCATCCAATCCCCGCTCCCGACAATATTTCACGTAGATACGCAGGGCCGTAGTCCCCGGCAGACGCCTTATCATCCAGGTCGCCCGTACCGCGCCGGGGCCTAACTCGACGCCAAGCGCCAAGACCGATGCGTGCGACCAATTCCAGGGTCGCAGGCAGGCGCACCCTTGAGGTGGATGGAACCTTCACTGGATGGGGGGCTCGCCGTCGAACGCTGTCGGGTCGAATACCATCATGCGGCCATGGTGTCCTTTCAGGCCCATCGCATAACAGACAAGCTTACCAGTCGTGTTGTGGCCCTCGGGAAAGAAAATCCGCGGATATTGAAATAGCCCCGGTGGAATCGCGGGTAGATAGGTCATGCGGTCCACCCAATCCGTTCTGAACGAGAGGATTCGTTGCCATATCCCGCAATCCAGATCGCCCATCCAAAGATGGCTCGACCGTGTGTCGTTGACCGCACTCGGCTCTGCATTGGTCGACATAAAAATTCGGCCGTTAACCTCGCAACCGTAAAAATTGGTGTTCTCAATGCCGGCAACCTTGTCCGCGGTCATCGTGCGCTTGTCGATGACCGTGATGTAGTTAGGTTCCAGTGGAGTATCTGTCGCCGTGACGATCGCATTTTCAAAGATCTGCAGGAAGTAGAAGCGATTGCTCTGGCCGCCCTGGCGCATGACGCGGATGTCGGAGAAATCCGTCGAGGCGCGCAAGAGTTGATTTTCGTCGTTGTAGTCGCCGGTGCAGATCCAGAAGCAATTCTCCCATCGATCGTAAGATATCCCGTGGACATGCCGAATCGATTTGGAGGGGAATTGATGGGCAATCTGCCAACTCTGGCCCCCATCTGAAGTGCGGTAAATGTTCACCGGTCCACGTTCGGGATTCGAAAAATACTCACCAAACACAACTTGCTGGTCATCATCGATGGCGAGTGAAACGGGGCGCGACCCCCGCGTGATCTTAAAGCTGGGGTTGGCCTCAACCGAGCCAGGGCTTGAGACGAAAATGCCTCCCTTGAATGACATGATCAGAGTCTCGTCTCGCAATATCCGCATGCGATATACGTCAAGCCGTAAGAGGCGGCGCCAAAGCTCCAAACGGTCTGCAGCCTTGTGAGCGGCGGGCCTTTTGAGTTCACAAACGAATTCGGTGGTCAGACCCAAATCCCGCGTGCGATAGATGCGGTCGCCCTTCGCGCCGTAAAGAGCATCTTGATGGAAATAGAGCGGACGAAAACCCTTCGTCTCATGCAGGAGGCCCTTCATTGCGGGCACCACCAAGTTTGGCGCTTCAAAAGCGTAAACATGAGAGGCTGGATTTGCTCAACCGGTAGAACGACTCATGGCCTGAAGGATGAGCCAGACGACGCGTCCGAAGTGTTTCTTTAATCTCACTTTCGCCTCCGAATCAATAGCTTAGGCAACGTGCAGAGGCCTGCCGCTACGTAGTGCTCTCGCGCAAAAATCCGGACGCACATCATGAGCAGGCTTACTCTTTGGATGGATCGAAAATTCTATCCCGACACATCCGACAATTGGGACGATGATGTCTTACGGGCAGCCGTTCTCGCCAAAATCGATCGAACCTCCCATCTGCTCGACTTGGGGGCAGGGGCGGGAATTGTGCCGCAGATGAACTTCAAGGATCAGGTGGCTCGTGCGTGCGGCGTTGACCCGGACCCTCGGGTCATGAGTAACCCCTATCTGCATGAAGCGCGAATTGGACTTGGAGAAAACATTCCTTTTTCAGACAATGAGTTCGATTTGGTGACCGCAGACAACGTTCTCGAACATCTCGTCGATCCCGTTGCGGTTTTCCGCGAAGTGCGGCGTGTCCTCAAGCCTGGGGGATTTTTCATCGCAAAAACGGGAAATCGAAATCACTACGTCACAATTATTGCGCGCATGACGCCGACGTGGTTCCACGAGTTCTACAACGGGCTACGGGGCCGGGATGCCGAAGACACCTTTCCGACCCTCTACCAGGCGAACTCACGCCGGCAGTTGGAAGCCATCGCCCGCAACAGCGGCTTTGTGGTTGACGCCATAGACTTCGTCGAAGATCGCCCCGAATATCTGCGCATCAGCGCTCTTACCTATCTGGCCGGCGTGGCGTACGAACGCGCCGTAAACGCGAGCCCCGCACTTACTTCTCTTCGGGTGCTTCTGCTCGCACATTTCCGCAAGTCATATTCGTGAACTGCGGGTAAGCTATTGATTGGAATGGTAGCGGGAGAGGGACTCGAACCCCCGACACGCGGATTATGATTCCGCTGCTCTAACCAGCTGAGCTACCCCGCCATCTCGCGCCGCTGAACAGCGCAGCGCCTTCGGCCCGCAGCGATATAAAGGGGAACGCCGGGCTAATCAACGCTTTGGCGCATCGCGGAAGGCAGATTTGCGGCATTGGCCTCTGCCGCCTTACGCAGCCGGATCAGGGTGAACAGCCCGACGGGGGCGAGCGGCCGGCGCTCGATGAGCGTGATGCCCGGGCGTCCCGCGCACCAGTCCCCGATGACCTCCCAAGGAAAGTCTGGATGCCAACCTAGATGCCGCGTCTGGCGCGCCAGCCACCGTTCGGCGACGGCGCGCGGGCCGCTTTCGGCCATGACGTGATTGACCAGCACGATCTCACCGCCCGGGCGCACGACACGGGCGATCTCATCGAGGGTCCGTTCCGGGTCCGGCACGACAGTGATGAGATAGGGCGCGAGCACAGCGTCGAACCGCCCGTCGGCGAAAGCGAGTCTCGTAGCATCCATCACGCAGAGGCCGGCGACGTGCGTCAGCCCGGCGTCGCGAATGCGCTTCTGTGCTTTGCGCAGCATCGGTTCGGATAGATCGACGCCGACGACGTTGGCCTGCGCATCGAAATAGGGGAGTTCGAGCCCGGTGCCCACTCCAACGTCCAGCACGCGCGGCCCGGCCCCACGCGCGGCGGCGACGCCGGCGCGCCGGCCGCTGTCCATGACGCGATCGAAGACAACATCGTAGATCGGCGCCCAGCGCGCATACGCCGCTTCGACGCCGCGATTATCGAGTTCAGCCCCCATGATCTCGTTCAGACCGCCGCCTACCTCGCTTTGGATCGATCAGTGATCGCAACGATCATGAGAGCGCCGCCCGCGCATGCGACGCAATGGTTTCGTGCCTGTCGGCAGCGATGTGCATGGCGGGAATCGTGCCGGCGATGAAGCCGCCACCGAGGACCTGCGCTTCGTTGTCCGCCGAATCGTAGAAGACGCAGGCCTGTCCCGGCGAGACGCCGTCCTCGCCGTCGACGAGTTCCACTTCGATCGCGCCGTCGTGCCACTGGAGCCATGCCGGTTGCGGGGGACGCGTTGAGCGCACCCGGACGAACGCTTCGAGCCGCGTTTCCGCGGCCGTCTCGAAGGAGGCGTCGCCGAGCCAATTCACGTCCCGCAGCCGCATGCGGCGCGTGCGCAGCGCCTCGCGCGGCCCGACGATCACGCGCCGTCGCTCGGCATCGAGGGCGACGACATAGAGCGGATGCCCAGTCGCGACGCCCAGTCCGCGCCGCTGCCCGACCGTGAAGTGGATGATCCCCGGGTGCTGGCCCAGAACCTGGCCGTCGCAATCGACGATCTCGCCGGGCTCGGCCGCGCCGGGCTTCAGCCGCTCGATCACATCTGTATAGCGGCCGCTCGGCACGAAGCAGATGTCCTGGCTGTCGCTCTTTTCCGCAACTGACAGGCCGAAGCGACGCGCCGCCGCGCGCGTCTCCGCCTTGGTCAAGGTGCCGAGAGGAAACCGTACGCCCGCAAGCTGCTCGCGCGTCGTGGCGAACAAGAAATAGCTCTGGTCGCGGTCCGCCTCGCGCGCCCGATAGAGGTTCCAGCGCCCGTCCGGCTGCGGCCGGCTGACGACATAGTGGCCGGTCGCCAGAACCGCGGCGCCAAGTTCGCGGCTGGTCGCGAGCAGGTCGCGGAATTTGACCGACTGGTTGCAGGCGATGCACGGCACCGGTGTCTCGCCCGCCAGGTAGCTGTCGGCGAAGCGGTCGATGACCGATTCCTTGAAGCGTGATTCGTAATCGAGAACGTAGTGCGGGATGCCGATCCGGGCCGCCACAGCGCGCGCGTCGTAAACGTCTTGCCCGGCACAGCACGCCCCTTTGCGGTGAACCGCAGCGCCGTGGTCGTAAAGCTGAAGGGTGACGCCGACGACGTCATAGCCCTCCTCATGCAGAAGCGCGGCGGTGACCGACGAATCTACGCCGCCCGACATGGCGACCACGACCCGCGTGTCTTGCGGGCGTCCTTCGAGAGCAAGGCTGTTGAGCATCGTCTTACTATAGGAACGAGGAGAGGCGGCGCAATGCGCCATTGTTGGCTATCGGCTTTCCGGTCCCGGCGTTGCCGCGGCCGGCGCGCGGCATTTCCTGCCGGGTTGCGGCAGGCGCTGCCGATCGCGCCTGTCCAGCGCTGCCGATCAAAACCTTCAAGCGATTGAATTAGCTCTCGATTTTTCTTCCCGCAAGTGGCCCGCGGCTTGCAAAAGGGCGGTTAGGCCGCTTGCAAAAGGGCGGCTGGAGTGTCCTTGCAGAGGGTGTCGCCGCCGTGCCGAGTGCGTTGTCAGCCATGCCTGCGGCTTCTGGTCATCGTGCCGAAGCGTCGGGAAAATCGAGTGCGTCGGGCGCGGATGCCGCGGCCGACCCGTTTTCAGCGATGCTGGCTGCGCTCGATCCAGCCGGAAGCAGCGCGGCGTCGCCCGCGCCGGCAAGCGCTGCCGCGGCGACGTCTCCATCCCCTGCTGGTGCCGTGGCGGCTCCGCAGGTGACACAGGGCGCCGTTGCCACAATTGCCAAATCGACGGGGGCGCAAACTGCGGCGGCCGCCGCGACCGTGGATGCGCTAAAGCCGGGTGGGCCGGCGATTGTCGCGGACGATGCGAAAGCCGCCGCGGACAGCGCTGAGGGGCCGGCGAAAGATTCGGATGAAAACGCCGCGGCCGGCCCTCCCGCTTTGATCGTATCGATGCCGGTCACAGCGCCTCCCACCGTTGGCGCAACGCCAGCCTCCGATAAGGCAGCCGATGCAGACGGAGCGAAGGTTTCGGTGGTCGAGGCCGTTCCAAGCGGGACGGCTACGGATTCGGCGGCGGCCGCGCCTGCCGATGCCGGCGGAGACACTGATGCGGCGAAGACCCTCGCGGCGAGCGCACTGACCGGCGCCCTTTCTTCTGATGGCGTGAAGGCGGAGCTTACGGCGAACAAAAAGGCGCCGCCTATCGCGATGACGGACGCGAAGGCGGATGCGTCGGTGTCGACGCAGAAAACGGACGGCACAGACGACGGCGACAGTGATGCAGACGATGCAGGTGGAAAATCCGCAACCGGAGCAGCGGCCGCCAAAATGTCATCCGCGCCCGATGCAACGCGCCCGCCAGTTGCGGTAACGGCGCCTTCCGACACACGGCATCTCGACAGCGGAAAGGCTGATGACGCAGTGACGGCTCCGCGCGGCGACAACGCGGCGGTCGCTGCCATCACATCGACGACAACCGTGCAGGGCAGTGCATCCACGACGCAAGCCGCGCCGACGCAAGGCAATCCGACAGCGAGCGCCGTCCCCGTCATGGGCCTGGCCGCGGAAATCGCGTCGCGCGCTTTCGAAGGAAAGCGTCGTTTCGAAATCAGACTTGATCCGCCGGAGCTTGGTCGTGTCGACGTGCGTCTCGATGTCAGCCGCGACGGTCATGTCACATCGCGTCTGATCGTCGAACGTTCGGAGACACTCGATCTTCTCCGCCGCGATGCTCCGAACCTCGAGCGTGCACTGGAATCGGCTGGGCTGCGCACCAATGATTCAGGCCTGCAATTCTCGTTACGCGATCAGTCCGGCAACGGCTATCGGCCGCGCTTCGATGAGCCGATGCGGCCGAATGTGTTGATCGTGCCGAATGACGACGTTGCCGTTCATGACGCGGTGCGTCGCGGCTACGGCGTTCTGCGCGGCCTCAATAGCGGCATCGATATTCGAGTCTGAGGAGACTCACCATGACGACTGTTTCGAGCACAACACAAACGTCGGCGACCGCCGCGACGGGATCGGTGACGAACCCGACGATGATCGCGCAGAACTTCGACACGTTCCTGCAATTGCTGACGACGCAGTTGAAGAACCAGAATCCGCTTGATCCGCTCGACACCAATCAGTTCACGCAGCAACTCGTGCAGTTCGCCGGCGTCGAGCAGCAGATGGCGATGAACTCGTCGCTCAATACGTTGATCTCGCTGCAGCAGACAAACCAGACGACGTCGTCACTCGGTCTTTTGGGCGCGACCGTCACGGTCGCCGGCGACACGGCAAAACTGTCTGAGGGCGTCGCATCCTGGACCTTCACCACGCCGGCGGCGGGGAAAGCGACGATCTCGGTGAAAAGTGCGACCGGCGAAACCGCTTATTCGGGTTCCTACACGTTCGAGGCGGGTGGGCAGAAGTTCACATGGGACGGAGTTGGAACCGACGGAAAGACCTGGCCCGACGGGACCTACACGATCTCTGTCGTCGGCAAGGACTCGCTGGGGCAGGACATCGCGATCTCGACGGAAACAACCGGCGTGGTTGACGCGATCGACGTGAAGCAAAACCCGCCAGTGCTGACGATCGGACAGCAGAACTTCACAATCGACCAAGTGAAGAAGATCAATCGAGCAGGAATTTAACGAATTCTTGCGAAGTCGAAGTTTTCGCCGACTAAACAAATCCTTAATTGCGAGGTTCAGCATTCCTTTCTCAATCGATCGGCACGCTTAGGCAAATTTTAAACCGGCATCGGTAATGTGATCTCACGTTTGGTCTATTTGTGTTCGTGAGTGTAACTATGACCGAGCCCCTTCGCCCGAGGGCCAAATATGTCATCGGGCCCGATGGAAGTCCGCTGACGATTGCCGATCTGCCCGCGCCGGGTACGAAACGGTGGGTTATTCGTCGCAAAGCGGAAGTGGTTGCCGCCGTGCGCGGTGGTTTGCTGTCGCTGGAAGAGGCGTGCAGCCGCTATACATTGACGGTCGAAGAGTTTCTGTCTTGGCAGTACTCTATCGATCAGCATGGTTTGGCGGGCCTGCGCACGACGCGCATTCAGCAATACCGCCAGTAAAGCTGCAAAAATCTTGGTTTTCGTCGAAACACCGGCCTTGTGCCGGTGTTTTCGTTTTTGCGCCGCTTCCACGGCATCGGATCAAAATTGAATCTGCTGCGCGGCGCCCCTCCGGCCCCTCGAACGTAGCCCCCCAAGCCCGGTTAACCAATCAGAAACCATAAACCAGGCAAATATTGCCGGGTGATGCTGCAAGGCGTCTGGGGCAGGGCTTCTTCGTGCAAAGTTTTTTTGACTTCCTGAAATCGCTCGGCGCGGCCCGCATGGCCGCCATGGCAGCGGTCACGGCGCTGCTGATCGCCTTTTTCGGCTTCGTCATCATGCGCGTCACGGCGCCGCAGATGACATTGCTCTTCACCGATCTGTCGCCAGCGGACTCCGGGGCGATCGTTAAGGAGCTCGAACGGCAGGCGATTCCCTATGAAGTACGCGGTGACGGCGGGGCCGTCCTGGTTCCGCGCGAGCAGGTCGCCCGCTTGCGCATGAAGCTTGCTGAATCAGGGCTGCCGAAGGGCGGCGGCGTCGGCTACGAGATCTTCGACAAATCGGACGTTCTGGGCGCGACGAGCTTCGTTCAGAACATCAATCATTTGCGCGCCCTTGAGGGTGAACTGGCGCGAACGATTCGCGCCATCGACCGCGTGCAGGCGGCGCGCGTCCACCTCGTCCTGCCCGAGCGGCCGCTTTTTGCCCGAGACAAGGTTGAACCGTCCGCGTCCATCGTCCTGCGCGTGCGCGGCGTTCTCGAGGCGCAGCAAGTGCGCGCGATTCGCCATCTCATCGCCTCGGCGGTGAACGGGCTGCGCCCGGACCGGGTTTCGATCGTCGATGAAGCGGGTCAGTTGCTTGCGGATGGCGCGGGCGGCGACGGATCGACCGTTGACGCCGCGAGCAATGTCGAGCGGCGGCTCTCGTTCGAACGCCGGCTGCGGGAGCAGGTGGAATCGATCGTGACCTCCGTGGTCGGTCCCGGCCGTGCGCGCGTTCAGCTTGCAGCCGAGTTCGATC
>JAFKKS010000134.1 GCA_017304555.1 Hyphomicrobiales bacterium | reverse complement strand
GTAGCCGATGATGGCGACCTTCTTGCCCTTGATGAGGTTCAGGTCGGCATCGCGATCGTAATAAACGCGCATATTCTTTGGTCCTGTGCTGAATTCCGGTCAAAGGGGGAAGAACGGCATTGCGGGCAGAAAATCAAGCGTGGAGTCTGCTATAGCCACCCGGCCGCGCGCAGGAACGCGCGGGCGCTGAGGCCGAGAATCAGGGCACCGACGAGAACCATCAGCACGCGCGGCGCGATCCAGCGCACCAGGTAGCCGGCGAAAGGCGCAACCAGAACCCCGCCGAGGATCAGCGGGACGACCGGCGCGAGATCGGCGAGGCCAAGCGTGACGATGAAGGTCGCCGAGGTGACGACCGTAACCAGGAATTCGGTCAGATTAACAGACCCAATCACATAGCGGGGGACATGCCCGGCGCCGACCAGCGTGCTGGTGACGATCGGTCCCCAGCCTCCTCCGCCGATCGCGTCGAACACGCCTCCGATGAAGCCCACAGCCGGCATACCACGACGGCTTGGCTCGACAGTCTCAAAGCGGCGCATGGCGCGGACCAGGATCACGAGGCCGATTGCCGCCAGATAGGCCGTCACGAAAGGGGCCACGACTTTGCCGTCGACATTCGAAAGCACAGTCGCGCCAAGCACGCCACCAGCGGCGCCGGCGGGGGCGATGCGGCCGACGATGCCCCAGTCGATATTGCGATGCCACCAATGCGACGCGCCGGATGCTGCGGTGGTGAAGATCTCGGCGATGTGCACTATCGCGCTCGCCTGCGCCGGGGAGGTTCCGAACGCCAGCATCACGCTCGTTGCGATGACGCCGAATGCCATGCCGAGCGCGCCGTCGACCAATTGCGCGAGCGCACCGACGAGAAAAAAGAGCCACCAGTCAGTCACCAACGACGCTCCAGACTAGAACGCGCGAATGGCGGCACCCTGGTTAGGCATCGCCCAGGCCGCAGCATAATCACGCCGCTTGGGCGAGAAAATCGCAGTCCGGTATGTTTGTTCTTGACCGCGCGGCTACATCCCCAGCGGCCCCCGCGAAATCGCCACCACGCCGGTGCGCGAGACCTCGACAAGGCCCAACGGCAGCATGAGATCGACAAACTGGTCGATCTTGTCGGAACGGCCGGTAATTTCGAACACAAAGCTCTCGATCGAGGCGTCGATGACGCGGGCGCGGAAGGCGTCGGCAAGTCGCAGAGCCTCGACGCGATTGTCGCCCTTGCCGCGCACCTTCACCATCGCCAGCTCGCGGTCGATGGCGGGGCCGCCGACCGTAAGGTCGAGGACACGGTGGACCGGCACCAGCCGCTCGAGCTGATGGCGGATCTGCTCGATCACCATCGGCGTGCCCGTGGTCACGATCGTCATGCGCGAGAGGTGCTTCTGGTGCTCCGTCTCCGAGACCGTCAGCGACTCGATGTTGTAGCCCCGGCCTGAGAACAGGCCGATGACGCGCGCCAGCACGCCCGGTTCGTTGTCGACGAGCACCGACAAAGTGTGCCGCTCGGAGCGCTCCGAGGCGGGCGCGGCGGGGTAATGCGTTGTCGTTGCGTCGGGCGTACTCACACCAGCACCTTGCCTTTCTCGTCGATCGCCTTCTCCAGATCGCCGGCGACGTCGCCGAGCAGCATCTCGTTATGCGCCTTGCCGGACGGGATCATCGGGAAGCAGTTCTCCGCCGGGTCGACCAGGCAGTCGAAGATCACCGGCTTGTCGATATTGATCATTTCTTGGATGGCGCTGTCGAGATCGACCGGCTTGTCGCAACGGATGCCGACGCCATGATACGCCTCGGCAAGCTTGACGAAGTCCGGCAGCGCTTCCGAGTAGCTCTCCGAATAGCGTCCGCCATGCAGCAGTTCCTGCCACTGGCGCACCATGCCCATGTACTGATTGTTGAGGATGAAGATCTTGATCGGCAGGCGATACTGCGCCGCCGTCGACATCTCCTGCATCGTCATCTGCACGGAGGCTTCGCCGGCGATGTCGATGACCAGTGATTTTGGGTGCGCCATCTGCACGCCGACGGCGGCCGGGATGCCGTAACCCATGGTGCCAAGCCCGCCGGACGTCATCCAGCGCTTCGGCTCCTCAAATTTGAAGAACTGCGCCGCCCACATCTGGTGCTGGCCGACCTCAGTCGTGATGTAGACATCGCGATCACGCGTCAGCGCGTAGAGCCGCTCGATCGCGTATTGCGGTTTGATCACGTCCTTCGAGTTGCGGTAGGCAAGGCAGTTGCGCGCGCGCCAACCGTCGATCTGCTTCATCCAGCCGGTGAGCGCCTTTGTGTCCGTCTTGGCGTCAGAGGCGCGCCAAGCATCGAGCATGTCGCCGAGCACATTGGCGCAGTCACCGATGATGCCGATGTCCGCCTTGACGTTCTTGTTGATCGACGATGGGTCGATGTCGATGTGGATCTTCTTCGACTTCGGCGCGAAGGCATCGAGCCGCCCGGTGATGCGGTCGTCGAAGCGCGCGCCGACATTGATCATCACGTCGCATTCATGCATCGCCCAGTTCGCCTCGTAGGTCCCGTGCATACCGAGCATGCCGAGCCACTGCGGGTCGGACGCCGGATAGGCGCCGAGCCCCATCAAGGTCGAGGTGATGGGAAACTTCGTCAGCCGCACAAGTTCGCGCAGCAGCCGGCTCGCCTGCGGGCCGGAATTGATGACGCCTCCGCCGGTGTAGAACAGCGGGCGCTTGGCGGTCGCCATTAGTTCGACCGCGGCTTTGATCTTGTCCGGGTCACCTTGCACGCGCGGCTTATAAGTCTTGTGCCCGGCATTGCTCGGGCTCGTATAGGTCCCGGTCGCGAACTGGATGTCCTTGGGGATGTCGACCACGACCGGCCCCGGGCGGCCGCTCGCCGCGACGTAAAAGGCCTCATGCAAGATGCGCGACAGGTCGGCGATGTTCTTCACCAAATAGTTGTGCTTGGTGCAGGGCCGCGTGATACCGACGGTGTCGCATTCCTGGAAGGCGTCGTTGCCGATGAGGTGGGTCGGCACTTGCCCGGTGAGGCAGACGACCGGAATCGAATCCATCAAGGCGTCGGCCAAGCCGGTCACGGCATTGGTCGCGCCAGGGCCCGAGGTCACCACGACGGCGCCCACCTTGCCGGTCGAGCGCGCGTAACCTTCCGCGGCGTGGACGGCGCCCTGCTCGTGACGGACCAGGACGTGCTTTACGTTCTTCTGCTGGAACAGCGCGTCGTAAATCGGCAGAACCGCTCCGCCCGGATAACCAAAGACATGGGCCACGCCGTTGTCGGCAAAGGCCTGGACCACCATTTCGGCGCCTGTCATCTCGCGGTTCATCGTCTGCTCCTCTTGGTCTTCGGCGCCGTACAATCCCATTGGATCCGGCGTTGATCTTTTTGTTTGAGCATGACCTCGTCCGAAACCCACGTGTCGAGGTCATGCTCTAGTCGGCCTAGCACGTCGCGGGCAATAAAAAAGGCCCCGGAAGGGACCTGATCACGCGCCACCGAACCTCCGGCTCTCTAGAGCCGATGGGGGGGTGACGCGCAGCTTACGATAATGATGGAAAAAGACACGGTTCTGTCCCGACGCAATTGTGAGGACGGAAAATAGCAAGCGGCCCCGGTGTGGTCAAGCGCCAAGCATTCGACAGAGCTGGCCCGAGGCCTCGGCTGGGGTAGCCCAGGGCCAGTCAGGCAATTGGTTGCGGAACCACGTGAACTGCCGCTTGGTATAGCGGCGGGTGTCCGCGATGGCCTCATTTGCCGCTGCCTCCAGGCTCATCTGACCCTCCAGATGCCGGATCAACCAGGGCACCCCATGGGCCTTCATTGCGGGAAGAAGCGGATCGAGCATTCGCGCTTTGAGCGCGGCGACTTCGTCCAAAGCCCCGGCGGCCAGCATCGCGGAAAATCGCGCCTCGATCCGGCGGTGTAAAACCTCACGATCGGGCGCGAGAAAGATGCGCGCGGCATCCCTCCCCTCAATGACCGGCGGCATATTGTGCTGCTGCCAGTCGGACAACGAACGCCCCGTCGCTTCCCACACCTCCAGTGCCCGCACGATGCGGGTACGGTCTTCGCGGCGCAGGCGCTCAGCCATGACGGGGTCACGCTTTGCCAGTTCGGCATGAAGAGCCGCGGCGCCCTCTTGCGCGAGACGCGCGCGCCAATGATCTCTTATCGCCTGCGGAATGGGCGGGATCGTCGCCAGCCCCTTGGTCAGCATGCTGAAGTAAAGGCCGGTGCCGCCAATGACGACCGGAAGCTTGCCGCCAGCCTCGACATCGGCAATCACCGCGCTCGCGTTCCGCAGCCACTGCCCGGCCGAATAGGTCTCGGCGGCGTCGACATAGCCGTAGAGGCGATGCGGCACGCGCGCCTCGTCGTCCGGCGAGGGCCGCGCCGTGATGATGTGCAAATCGCGATAGACCTGCATGGAATCGGCGTTGATGATGACGCCGCCGGTCCGCTCCGCGATCTCGACCGCCAGCGCCGACTTGCCGCTCGCGGTCGGCCCTGCGATAAGCACGGCCCGCCAGGGTCCCCTCCTTTCTTGTCCGGTCATCGATGACTCATGTCGCGACGCTGATCTGTAATCCGGCGCATCCTATCCTGGATGATAGCGTGATTGCGCGCATGCGTGATGCTGTGGGTGGTACCGGCGCCGTCGAATGGCTCGCGGACGGCATTGCTGCGGATATCACCATGACGATGCCCGTGGACGATCCGAAAGAACTCACGGCGCGTATGCGCGCGAGACTTGGCGACGCACCGGTCGATGTCGTCGTGCAGCACGTTCAAAGCCGGCGCAAGCGCCTGCTGATCGCCGACATGGATTCGACCATGATCCAGCAGGAGTGCATCGACGAGCTTGCCGACTATATCGGTCTGAGAGCGCACATCGCGGCGATCACCGAGCGCGCCATGCGCGGCGAGATCGCGTTCGAGCCAGCGCTGCGCGAGCGCGTCGCGTTGCTGAAGGGCTTGCCGGTCGCGGTCATCGACGAGGTCATCCGCGAACGCATCGTATTAATGCCGGGCGGCCGCGCGCTGATTGCGACCATGCGCGCCAATGGTGCCCACACCTGCCTCGTCTCCGGCGGCTTTGTCGATTTCGTCGACCGCGTCGCCGCAATGATCGGATTCAACGCCGCGCACGGAAACCACCTCGAGCGTGACGGCGGCGTTTTGAGCGGAATCGTGACCGAACCGATCCTTGGCCGCGAGGCGAAGCTGGAAACGTTGATCGCGCTGCGCGAACAATTCCAACTCGGACATGACGAAACGCTTGCGGTAGGCGACGGCGCCAACGATCTCGCGATGTTGGGTGAAGCCGGGATCGGCGTCGCCTATCACGCGAAGCCCGCGGTCGCCGCGGCTACCGCCGCGCGCATCGACCACGGCGACCTCACCGCGCTGCTTTATCTGCAGGGCTATCGACGGGAAGAGTTTGTAGAATAGCTACGAGCTCCGTCGTCATGCCCGCACTTTATGCCCGGCCATGACGGTGAAATGTCGAACTGTTCAGCCCGCCACTTACTGCAGGCTCAGCGCGACGAAACGCAGTTCGCCTTCCGAATTCGCGACCAGGAATAAGGCCGACTTGCGCCCGTCCTTCTTCATCTGTTCGACGCGCTTCTGGATATCTTCCGCGTTCGCCACCGGCTCTTGCGCGACCTCGACGATCACGTCGCCGGCAGTCAGCCGCTTCTCGGCCGCTGTCGAATTAGGATCGACGGCCGTGATGACCACGCCCTTGACGGTGTCCTTGAGCTTATAGCGCTTGCGCAATTCGTCGTTGAGATTGGCAAGGTCGAGACCAAGCGTTTGCTTCACGGCAGGCTTCGCTTCGTCCTTGGGCTCCTCCTTCTTTTCGGCGGATGCCTTCATCGCCTTCTCACCGTCCTCGAGCCGACCGAGCTTGACGGTCTTCTTCTCTTCCTTGCCCTTGCGGATGATGACGACTTCGACGTCCTTGCCAACGGGCGTGTCCGCGACGATGCGTGGCAGATCGCGCATCTCCTTGATGTCGCGGCCATCGAACTTGACGATGACGTCGCCGGCTTCGATGCCTGCGGGCTTCGACGGCCCTTTCTCGTCGACGCCGGCGACGAGCGCGCCGCGCGCCGGCTTGAGGTTAAGGCTGTCGGCGATTTCGTCGGTCACCTGCTGGATGCGCACGCCGAGCCAGCCGCGCCGCGTCTCGCCGAACTCTTTGAGTTGATCCATCACGGCGATGGCGGTCTTGGAGGGCACGGCGAAGCCGATGCCGATCGAGCCGCCGGACGGCGAGATGATCGCGGTGTTGATGCCGACGACATCGCCGTTGAGGTTGAACAGCGGGCCGCCGGAATTGCCGCGGTTAATCGACGCGTCAGTCTGAATGTAGTTGTCGTAAGGGCCGGAATTGATGTCGCGGTTGCGCGCCGACACGATGCCGGCGGTGACCGTGCCGCCCAGGCCAAACGGGTTGCCGATGGCGATGACCCACTCGCCGAGGCGCAGCTTGTCGGAGTCGCCGAACTTCACCGCCTTGAGCGGCTTGTCCGGCTTCACCCGGAGAAGCGCCATGTCGGTCTTAGTGTCGCGGCCGACGACTTCAGCCTTGAGCTTGGTGCCGTCGTTGAAGATCGCGGTGATCTCGTCGGCATCGGAGATCACGTGATTGTTGGTGGCGATCAGTCCGCTCGGGTCGATCACGAATCCGGAGCCGAGAGAATTGACGCGGCGCGGCGAGTTGTTGCGCTCGCGATTCTGCCCTTCCTTGTCGCCGCCACCCTGGCCGCGACGGTTCTTGAAGAACTCGTCGAAGAACTCTTCGAATGGAGAACCGGGCGGCAGTTGCGGCATCTGTCCGGACGGTCCCGACTTCGAATCCATCTTCTGCGACGTGGAAATGTTGACCACGGCGTCGATCACTTCTTCGGCGACTTCCGTGATCGCTTCCGGACCGCGGGCCTGCGCCGGCGCGGTCAGAAGCGGCATGACGAGCGCGGCAGCGATACCTGCGGCGGCGAACGGGCGGCAAGCACGGGCTGCAACCCTGGCGACAAGAGCGGCCATGAGCGTGACGTCTCCAGTTAAAGTTCGTGGCAATCTTAACGCTTCGCCCGCTGGGCGCGATAACGCGTTGGCACGAAATAGCGCACCGATTAGGGCGGAATAGCGGCCTCGATCACGATGACTTTGGATCAAATCGATCCACAGTCATGAACGTGATCGATACTTAATATCGAGAGCGGGATGCGGGCGGAAAACCGCTACACACCTTTCCTCATCCTGCTCTAGGCTCGCAGTTAGCCACGCACCAGCCAGACCACAAGGACCCCCAGGACCGCAGAAGCGATCCCGATGATCCGCAGCGCCGTATCCGGCGTTTCCATGGCGCTGGCCATTGCCCGCTTGGCAGGCTCCGGAAACGCGGCAAACAAAAGCCCTTCGATTACGAACACCAGTCCGACGGCGGCAAAAAAGTCGGACATAGCCCCTCGGCCTAAGGCGTGGTGCGGGCCGCGGGTGCGGGAGCTTGATCTTTCAGCTTGCCGCTCGGATCCGAGAAGTAGCGGAAGAACGAGCTGTCGGGCTTCAGGACCATCCGGGTGTCGTTGTGGCGCAGCCCGGCCTCGTAGGCCTGCATGGAGCGATAGAAGGTGAAGAAGTTGGCATCCTGGCTGTAGGCTTCGGCGAAGATGCGGTTACGTGTGGCATCGCCTTCACCACGGATTTGCTCCGCGCGCGAGGTCGCCTCGGCGACCAGCACCGTGACATCGCGGTCGGCGCGGGAGCGGATTTCCTGCGCCTTCTGCGCACCGTTGGCGCGGAACTCCGCGGCTTCACGCTGACGCTCGGACTTCATCCGCTCATAGACTGCCTGGCTGTTCTGCTCCGGCAGGTCGGCGCGGCGGATACGAACGTCGACGACGTCGATGCCGAAAGCTTTCGCCTCGCGGTCGAGCTGTTCGCGGATGCGAGCCATCAGCCGATCGCGTTCGTCACGCACGACATGGGTGAAGGTCGTCTCGCCGAGCACACGGCGCAGTGCCGAGTTGAGCATCGTGGAGAGGCGCGAATTCGCGCCATCGACGGTGCCCACCGATTGGTAGAACCGCAACGCGTCGTTGATGCGGTAGCGTGCGAAGGCGTCAACGACGAGCCGCTTCTGATCCGAGGCGATGACTTCCTGCGCCGGATTCTCGAGGTCGAGAATGCGCTTGTCGATGGAAATCACGCTGTCGATCAGCGGCACCTTGAAGTTCAAGCCGGGCGTCGTGATGACACGGACCGGCTGGCCGAGCCGCACCACCAGCGCCTGACGCGTCTGGTAAACAATGAACAGCGAGCCGTAACCGATAATGACGAGTAGCGCCAAGACGATGAGCGCGATGCCGCCTGCGAGGTTCAATCTCATCGGTTGCCTCCGCTCTGTCCTTGCGGGGCGTTCGCCGCCGGCTGTCGTGGCGCCGGCGCGCGGTTGAGCTCATTCAGCGGCAGGTAAGGAACGACGCCCGTTCCATTGCCGACGCCCGAATCCAGGATGATCTTATCGGTGCCGCTGAACAGATGCTCCATCGTCTCCAGATAGATGCGTTCCCGCGTCACATCCGGAGCCTTCTTGTATTCGTCGAGCACCTTCAGGAAGCGCGCCGTCTGACCTTTAGCTTCGGCGACCGTCTGTTCGCGATAGGCTTCGGCCGCCTGCGTGATCTGTGCGACGCGTCCGCGCGCTTCCGGGATCACGCGGTTGGCGTAAGTCTGGGCCTCGTTCTGCGCGCGCTCGAGGTCGGCACGCGCCGCCTGCACGTCGCGGAAGGAGTCGATGACCTGCGTCGGCGGATCGACCTTCTGCATCTGCACCTGAGAGATCTGGATGCCCGCCGAATAGTCGTCGAGCGTCTTCTGCATCAGGTCATGCACAGCCGTTTCGACGTTCTGCCGAGCGCCGGTCAGGATGGGTTGAATATCGGAGCGGCCGACGACCTCGCGCATGGCGCTCTCAGCCACCGCCTTCACCGTCCCCTCGGGGTTCTGGATATTGAAGAGGTAGTCGCTCGCGCCATTCGGCTTGATGATCCACAGGACTGAGAAATCGACGTCGACAATGTTCTCGTCGCCGGTCAGCATCAGGCTTTCTTCCGGCACGTCGCGCATGGTGTTGCCGCGGCGCGAGTCCTCGACCAGCCGCATGCCGATGTCGATGCGATTGACGCGCGTCACCTTCGGCGTGAGCACCGATTCAATCGGGTAAGGCAAATGGTAATTAAGGCCAGGCTTGGCGTCGCGAACATACTGGCCGAAGCGCAGCACCACGCCGAGTTCGTCCGGGTTGACGCGGAAGAAGCCTGAGAAGCCCCAAATGGCGAGCGCCGCGAGGCCGATCAGCGCAAAGCCTTTGCCGCCAAGATTGCCGCCCGGCAGCACGTTCTTCAGCCGATCCTGGCTCCGGCGCAGCAATTCCTCGAGATCAGGCGGATTCGGTCCCGACGATTGTGGGCCTGAGCCCCATGGACCCTTTGGACCAGAGCCCCAGGGACCCCCGCCTTGATTACTCCACGGCATACAGTTCTCCTGCGAGGCTCGACGCCTCCGAACGAGCCCGCTCTTTGTCGGGCGGGGTTATACGTGAGGCCTCTCCACCTTTCAACGCAAGGTCTTGCGGCAAATTGCGCGCGCGTAAAATGGGTTAGCCCTCCGTAACCGGCCGCCCGCCCCGGGTATATGTCACCCAGGTCGTCGGGGCCGTGTCCTCCGGCGCTTGGTCACCCGGCGTGCATGAAACCTCCTCCCATACGGCGGGGTCGACCGCCGGAAAGCGTGTGTCTCCTTCCGGCGCCGCATGCACCAGCGTCATCTCAATCCGGGTCGCGCTCGGCAAGAAGGCTCCGTAAACATGACTTCCGCCGCCGATGATGATCTCGTTAACGCCGCGCCGCAACGCATCGCCGCGCGCAACCTCCAAAGCCGCTTCCATCGTCGCAACGACCACCGCGCCGGTCGCGCTGAACGCCGGATCACGGCTGACGACGATGTTCGTTCGGTCTTTCAGCGGCCGGCCGAGCGATTGGAACGTCTTGCGCCCCATGATCACCGGCTTGCCTGTCGTCAGAGCACGAAAGCGCTTCAGGTCGGACTTGAGCCGCCATGGCATCGCATTGTCGCGGCCGATGACGCCATTCTCCGCGACGGCAGCGACGAGCACGATCTGCATCAGCGCACGTCCGGCGCCGCAAGCCGTGTCAACGCCGCGCCGGTGACGCGGCACGTCGTCCAGCCGTCAAGCAATTCGGCGCCTTGCGACTTGTAGAAATCGATAGACGGCGTGTTCCAGTCGAGCACCGACCATTCGAGACGCGCCCAGCCTTCCGCGACGCAGCGTGCGGCGAGATGTTTGAGCAGCGCTTTGCCGATGCCCTTACCGCGATGCACGGGGCGCACGAAGATGTCTTCGAGATAGATGCCGTGGCGTCCGCGGAACGACGAGTAGTTCAGGAACCACAGTGCGAAGCCGACCGGCGCACCGTTCCACTCCGCAAGATCGCAGAACACGCGCGGCGACGAGCCGAACAGCGCGGCGTCGATCATCGCCTCGGTGGCATCGACCTCGTGCGTCAGCTTCTCGTAGTCAGCAAGCTCACGCACAAAACCGAAGACAAGCGGCGCTTCACCAGGCTGCGCGGAGCGGATATTCAGACTCACACCGCCACCGGCGCCTTGATCGCCGGATGCGGTTCGTAGCCTTCCAGCGCGAAGTCCTCGTAGCGGAAGCCGAAGATGTCCTTCACGTCGGGATTGAGCTTCATGCGCGGCAACGCGTGTGGCGGGCGCGTGAGCTGCAGATGCGCCTGCTCCATGTGGTTCATGTAGAGATGCGCATCGCCGAAGGTGTGGATGAATTCACCAGGCGTAAGATTGGTGACCTGCGCCACCATCAAGGTGAGGAGCGCATAGGAAGCAATATTGAACGGCACGCCGAGGAAGATATCGGCCGAGCGCTGATAGAGCTGACAGGAGAGCCGGCCCTTCGCCACATAGAACTGGAACAGGCAGTGGCACGGCGGCAGCGCCATCTTGTCGACGTCGGCCGGGTTCCAGGCGCTGACGATGAGACGGCGCGAATCCGGATTGCGGCGGATCATCTCCACGATATTGGCGATCTGGTCGATCGTGCCCCCGTCGCGCGTCGGCCACGAACGCCACTGATGGCCGTAGACGGGCCCGAGCTCGCCGTTCTTGTCCGCCCACTCGTCCCAGATCGTGACGCCGTGGTCGTTGAGATATTTGATGTTGGTATCGCCGGCGAGAAACCACAGCAGTTCGTGGATGATCGATTTGAGGTGAACTTTCTTGGTCGTGACCAGCGGAAAGCCTTCGCGCAAATCGAAGCGAAGTTGCCGGCCGAAGACCGAGAGCGTGCCGGTGCCGGTACGGTCGTGCTTCTCGACGCCGTCGGCGAGCACGCTTTCCATCAGATCGAGATATTGGCGCATGCTACAGGCCCTGGAACGAGTCGACCCTTAACATAGCGTCGCGGCGGCGCACCTTCCATGGGCGGACGTCCGCCGTCCACCGGGTTGGAACTCGTGAAGATCTATGACGGCGAAGGCGATTAAACCCGCCGAAGTCCTTATCCGTGGATCGGCAGGAAACGCATTGTAAAATCAGCGTTTTACCACGCCGTCATGCCCGCACTTGTTGCGGGCATCCACGTCTTTACTTGTCCTAATCCCGCAAGCAAGACGTGGATGGCCGGGACAAGCCCGGCCATGACGAAAGAGGCCTTTCGGCCGGGCTCCTCAGGATGAGCGGAGAGGCAAGCGGTGGACGGCGGACGGCCGCCCATG
>JAFKKS010000133.1 GCA_017304555.1 Hyphomicrobiales bacterium | reverse complement strand
TGGCTGGAGGACGGCTCGCGCAATCGCCTGATGCTGCAACGGCTCAAGGACAAGTGTGGCAACAAGTCGAACGCGTCGTCGGAAGTGGAATTCCGCGGGGCCGTTGGCCGCCTCATCGGCGAGGAGGGGCGCGGCATCCGCACCATTATCCAGGTGACGCATCTGACGCGCCTCGATTGCGCGGTGAGCTCGGCCGGGCTGATGCGCCAGGCGGTGGCACAGGCGGCGCATCACGTTACGCATCGCCGCGCCTTCCAGCGCGCGTTGATTGACCAGCCGGTGATGGCGAATGTCGTCGCCGATCTGGCGCTCGAAAGCGAGGCGGCGCTGTGGCTCGCGATGCGCTTCAATGCTGCGCTCGATCGCGCCGAGAACGACGAGAGCGAGCGCCTCATCGGTCGCATCGGCGCGCCGATCGCGAAATATTGGATTTGTAAGCGCGCGCCCGCAGTCGCCTACGAGGCGCTCGAATGCCACGGCGGCAACGGCTTCATCGAGGATCACCTGATGGCGCGGCTCTACCGCGAGGCGCCGCTCAATGGCATTTGGGAAGGCACCGGCAATGTCATCTGCCTCGACGTCTTGCGTGCGATGATGCGCGAGCCTGAATGCGCCAACGCGTTGATGGCGGAGCTGCGCACGGCGCGCGGCGGCAATTCGCGTTACGACGCGTTCATCGATCGTTTGGCGCTGACGCTTGGCGATCTCTCACGGCATGAAGGGCAGGCACGGCGCATCGTCGAGATGCTGGCGGTCGCAACCGCGGCGAGCCTCCTCATCCGCCATGCGCCTTCCGATGTTGCCGATGCCTATGTCGCGAGCCGGATGGGGGAGTCCTGGGCGGGACATTTCGGCGACCTGCCGCCGGGCATCGATACCGGTACGATCGCGCGCCGTGCGGTGCCGATGGCGGCGTGAGCGACGACGTCACCACTTCTCGTCATCGCCGGCCTCGCCCCTGACAATGACTGTGAAAGCTCAATAATGACGGGTCGGTGCCCCATCTCTCCTGGCACGATTGTAGGGTCGACATATTCGTTGTTACAGTTGGGCTGGGTGACAAAATTGCCGAGGAGTGGGAACCGCTGCGTAAGCAACGTTTCATTCTGGCCGTTAGTGCGCTGAGTTTGATCGCAACGGTCGCCTTCAGTGATGCAAATGCTCAAGACAAGACGATCAAGATCGGGGCATTATTCCCGATGTCAGGGCCCGGCGCCTATTTCGGCGCGCAGGACAAGCAGGGCGTTGAGCTCGCCTTGGAGCAAGTCAATAAAGAAGGCGTGAACGGGTATAAATTCACCATCCAATATGAAGACTCCGCTTGCGCGCCTCTGCCAGCCTCGCAGGCCGCCAAGCGCCTCCTCGATCAATACAAGCCGGACGTGATCATCGGCGAGGAATGCTCCGACGCCACGCTTGCGATCATGCCGATCATCGCGCAGGCCAAGGTTCCGCTGCTTAACGCGGGGTCGTCCTCGATCAAGATCACCGAGCCCGGCAACCCTTACACCTTCCGCATCCTGCCCGACGAAGTGATGCAGGGCGTCGATCTCGCGACGCAAGCTTACAACAAGCTCAACGCGCGCACCGCCGTGCTGCTCTATGAGAACACGAACTCTGGTATCGGCAACGCCAAGGTGTTCAAGGATACGTTCGAGAAGCTTGGCGGCAAGATCATCGCGGATATCGGTTTCGGTCGCGATGTGAACGACTTCACGGCCATTGCGACGCGCGTCGCGGGCGCCGGCAAGGCCGACGTCATTCCGACCTATACGCTCGAAGGGCAGGGCCTGAAGATCACGCAGGCTTTGGCGCAAGCCGGCGTCACGAAGGGTGGCGGCGGCTCGGCCATTCAACTCGGCACCATTTGGCTGCCCTTCGGCTTCGAGCAGAAGGCCGGCAAGGCCGCCGAGGGCTATGTGCGCATCGTGCAATTCGATCCGACCGACACGCGCCCCGTCGTGAAGAATTTCATCTCCGCCTTTAAAGCCAAGTTCAACGCCGACCCGACGCATCTCAATGCGCACGCTTACGATCAGATCATGCTGATTGCAGACGCCGTGAAGCGCGGCGCCAAGGATGCGCAGTCGATGCGCGACACGCTGGCGGCGACCAAGGATTTCCAGGGCGTGACCGGCAGCGTCGAATTCAACAAGCACAACCAGAACATCAAGATGGACACGATCCACTACATGCGGACCGAGCCGGATCTGTCCTGGACGGCGCTCAAGTGGAACTAGCCGCGTGACGGCAACGATTGTCGCGCAGCAGATCATCAACGGCGTCGTCCTTGGTAGTCTGTATGTTCTCGTCGCTCTGGGCCTCACGCTGATCTACGGCGTGCTGGTCCAGATCAACTTCGCGCATGCCGACTTTGTCACGCTCGGCGCCTTCGCCGCGTATTTCTTCATGCATTTGCTCGGCGGGAGTTATCTGGCGAGCATCGCAGTCGCGCTGCTGGTCGGCGCGTTGCTCGGCGTCGCGATCAATCTCGCGATTTTCGCGCCCTTGCGACACAAGGGAAGCGAGCTTTTGCCTTTGATCGCGACGATCGGCGTCTCGACCATGATGCAGAACGCGATGCTGGCCGTGTTCGGTCCGGTGCCTTACGCGTTCGAGACGCCCTACAGCCAGCGGGTGTTTCGGGTCGCCGGCACCTTCTTTACCGAACAGAGCGTCATCATCGTCTTGGTCTCGATTGCGACCATCGCGCTCCTCTACGCGTTCATGAAGTTCACGTTTCTCGGCAAGGCGCTGCGCGCCGTTGCGCAGGACCGCGAGACGGCCGGGCTGATGGGGATAAACCCGAATTACCTCATCATGCTCACCATCGTGCTGTCTTCGGCGCTCGCCGGCATGGCAGGCGCGATGCTGGCTCCCGTGCTGGTGCTGACCCCCTTCGCCGGCACCAGCGTGATCGTGAAGGCGTTCGCCATCGTGATCATCGGTGGCTTCGGCAATGTCGAAGGCACGATCCTCGCCGGCTTGCTGGTCGGGCTGATCGAAAGCTTCACCACGCAGTATCTCGATCCCGGCCTGATCGACATCGTCGTCTTCGGCCTGTTGCTGCTGATGCTCGTCTTCCGCCCGACAGGGTTGATCTCCGAAAGGCGGGAAGAAAATGTCTGATGCGGTAGCGGTCGGCCCGGCTTACCGGTCGTCGCGGCGGCGGCTCGCGTTTCTTTTCGCGGCGCTCGTCATTGCGGTGCTGCCGCTGCTGCTGACCAGTGGCTATTGGCGCACCAACCTTACGCTCTGCGCCATCAATGTGCTGCTGGCGATCGGGCTTGATTTCATCCTCGGCTATGCGGGGCAGCTCAACCTCGGGCAATCCGCGTTCTATGGCCTTGGCGCGTATGTCTCGACCTTGCTGATCACCAAGTTCGGCGTGCATTTCTGGGCGGCGTTCGCGGCGGGTGTTGCCTTTGCAGGACTCGCCGGGATGATCCTCTCTCTGTTCGCGGTACGGCTGCGCGGGCATTACCTCGCGATCGCCTCGCTCGGTTTCGCCGTCATCGTCCACCAAATCCTGTTAAACTGGATCAGCCTGACGCAAGGGCCGCTCGGCATCTACGGCATCCCTCCGCCGCCGGCGATTGCCATCCCAGGCTTGCCGCCGATCGAGTTTAGCAATCAGGTCGCGCTGTTCTATCTGGTCAGCGCCTTCGCATTGCTCGCTTACCTGCTGCTCGACCAACTCGTGCGCTCACCGATCGGAGAGGCGCTCACGGCCGTGCGCGAGGACGAGATTTCGGCCCAGTCTCTCGGTATCAATGCGAATGCCTGGAAAGTCTTTGCCTTCGGCGTTGGTGCTGCTGTCGGCGGCGCCGCAGGTTGTTTCTATGCCACGTTCGTCGGGACACTCGTGCCGGATGCGTTCTTCATCACAGAGTCCTTCACCATTCTTGCGATGGTGATCGTCGGCGGCATGGGCACGCTGATCGGACCTGTCTTCGGCGCGATCCTGCTGACGCTTCTGCCGGAACTTCTGCGCGACATCGGCGATCTTCGCCTTGTCGTCTACGGTCTCGCGCTGACGCTCGTCGTGCTGTTCATGCCGGGCGGCCTGGTGCAGGGCTGGGAACTGCTCCGCCGAAAGTTCGCGGGCGCACGCGTGGCGGGTGGCCGATGAGTGAAATCCTGCTCAGCGCCAAAAGCTTGCACAAGAGCTTCGGCGGCGTGCGCGCCGTGCGCGACGTCTCCTATGACATTCCGCAGAATTCGGTATTCGCCATCATCGGGCCGAACGGCGCCGGCAAGTCGACGATGCTGAACCTGATCAGCGGCGTCTATCAGCCGGACACCGGCTCGCTCACCTTCGCTGGTGCCGACATGGCCGGAATGCCGTCGTATCGGCGCGTCCGGCTTGGCATCGCGCGCACCTTCCAGAAGATACGATTGTTCAAGCAGCTTTCCGTCCTCGACAATGTCGTCGCCGGATTCCACATCCACCACGACATCCCTGCCTGGCAGTACCTCATCCATGCCGGCGCGTTCCGCCGCGATCACGCCCGCTGCCGCGAGGAGGCGATGGAACTTCTCTCCTTTATGGGGCTCGCGCGGCGGCACGACACGCTCGCCGGTTCGCTGTCCTACGGAGAGCAGCGCATGCTCGAATATGCACGTGCGCTGGCGACGCGGCCGAAGCTGCTGCTGATCGATGAGCCTGCCGCTGGGCTCAACGCCGCCGAGGTCGATACGCTGCTCGACCGCATCCAGACGACGCGCAAGCGCGACGTGACGGTGGTGATCGTCGAGCACAACATGGAACTGGTGATGACCGTCGCGGACCGCATCCTCGTGATGGATTACGGGCAACGCCTGTTCGAAGGCATTCCCTCCGATGTGCAAAAGGATCCGGCTGTCGTGGCGGCCTATCTCGGCGGAGAGTTGACGTGAGCGTGCTTCTCGCAGCCGAGAATCTCGAGCTCGCTTATGGCGAGCTTTCCGTATGTCGCGGCATTTCCCTCGAGGTCAACGACGGTGAGATCGTCGCGCTGATCGGCGCGAACGGCGCTGGAAAATCGACGACGCTGCGGGCGATCGCCGGCCTGTTGACGCCGCGTGGCGGCGCCATCCGGCTGCGCGGCGAAGACATCACGCGTCTGCCCTCGCATGAGCGCACCATGCGCGGCATCGCGCTGGTGCCGGAAGGCCGCCGCGCGTTTCCGTTCCTGACCGTTCGGGAGAATCTTGAGCTCGGTGGCTTCAAGAATCGCGGTGACGGCGCGAAGGTGAAGCGCATGATCGAAGGCATCTTCGACATGTTCCCGCGCCTGCGCGAGCGTGCGAGCCAGAATGCCGGAACGCTCTCCGGCGGCGAGCAGCAGATGCTGGTTCTGGGTCGCGCGATGATGTCGGAGCCGACGCTGCTCTGTCTCGACGAGCCCTCGCTCGGTCTCGCGCCGCTCGTCGTGCGCGACATCTTCCGCACCATCCGCACGATCAACGAAGGCGGCACGGCGGTGCTGCTCGTCGAGCAGAACGCGCGTTATGCGCTCGACACCGCGCATCGCGGCTACGTGCTGCAGACCGGCAGCATTCTTCTGACCGGCACCAGCGCGGAGCTGGGCAAGGATCCACGCGTGCATGAGGCCTATCTCGGCCGCGCCGCCACGCGCGCGGAAGCGCAATGAACTCGTCATGCCCGGCTTTATGCCGGGCACGACGGTGATATGCCTCAACCCGAACGGATCAGGCTCTATTTTCCCAAAATCGATCCGGCCATTGCGCGAGGGTCGCGCACCGGCCAGGTGCCGGCGTCCGCCGCGGCGAACAGTTCCGCAAGGTGCGCGTTGAATGCCGCCGGGTCTTCTAGGTTGATGTTGTGCCCGGCATTCGGCATCACGACCAAGGCGGCGGTGGAGATGTTCTTTTTCATCAGCACGCTGGGCTCGATGCAGGGCCAATCTTCGTCGCCCGTCATCACCAGCGTTGGCGCCGTGATGGCCTTCATCTTCTCGACCAGTTCGAACAGAGAGGGGCGCTTGGCCTGAACGCCGCGCATGGTCAGCGCCGCGCCCTCGGTCGAGTGCTCCTTGAGTTGGTCGGCGAATTCGCGCCAGCCGCGCGGGTCGCGGTTCTGGTGCTGCACGCGCGTTGGGCCGAGCGCATAGCCTTCGGCCGCCTTTTCCATCGTCAGGTCTTCGAAGCGTTTCGCCGACGCCTCCGCTTCGGCGGCGAATTGCGCGCGCTTGTCGGGCTCGGCGCCGTAGCCGCAGCCGGCGATCACCAGCGAGCGTGCGCGATCCGGATAGGTGAAGCCGAAATGCAGCGTGGCGAAGCCGCCCATCGAAAGGCCGACGACATGCGCTTTGTCGATCTTCAGCGCATCGAGAACGGCACGGATGTCGTCACGTGCGCGCTCCTGTGAGTACTTGCTGCCGTCTTTCGGCACCTCCGACGGTGGATAGCCGCGCGCATTGACGGTGATGCAGCGGTAGTAGCGGGAAAAGTAGCGGACCTGCATTTCCCAGGAGCGGTAGTCGCCGGCAAATTCGTGGATGAAAACGATTGGGATGCCTTTACCCGTCTCTTCGTAATAAAGCTTCACGCCATCGTCGGTCGTCAGATGCGGCATAGTTTTAAATCCTCAATGATCAGAATGCGCCTGCGCGCGCCGAGAGTCCGGCATCGATCGTCACGACCGAGCCGCTGGTGTAGCCGGAAAGTGGTGAGGCAAGGAACGCCGCCATCGCGCCGATTTCTTCCGGCGTTGCGCAGCGCTGGAACGGCAGCGGCTTGCGCAAGTCCTGCCAGTTGTTCTCGTCGCCGGTGCGATCTTTCGCCTTCTTCTTCATCAGCGTGACGATCCGGTCTGTCTCCACCGGGCCGGGGCTGAGCGCCACGACGCGAATGCCGTCCCTGGGACTGACGCAGCCGAGCGACTGGCTGAACGCGGTCAGCGATGCGTTTCCGGCGACGCCGCAGATATATTCGGGATCATGCGTGTCGGCGGCGTTGCCGACGACATTGATGATGACGCCGTCCTTGCGCGCTTTCATCAGCGCATAATAGCGTCGGCACATATTGATGTAGCCGAAGACCTTCAAATCCCACGCCTTGCGCCACGTCTCCTCGCTGACGTCGAGCAGCGTACCGCCCGGGATCGCGCCGGCGTTGTTCACCAGAATGTCGATGTCGGGATAATCCTTCGCCAGCTTGTCGACGGCTTTGCTGTCGGAAAGGTCGGCGGCGACGGTGTCGACGCGCACATTGGATGTCTGGGCGATCGCGGACTTCACCGCTGCGAGCGCCTCGGCGCTACGCGACACGATGACGACGTTACAGCCCTCGGCGGCGAATACCTCGGCGGCGGCGCGGCCGATCCCTTTCGACGCGCCGGTGATCAGCGCGGTCTTTCCTGCAAGTTTCAAATCCATGATGGCTCCGGGGGGACGATGGCGGGCGGCAGACTATGAGGGTTCCTGGAAGGTGCGGCAACGTCCGGCGCTGCGCTGCGGCCATGCGGTAATCCGCGGTGCGTGTCCTGACGATAGCAGGAATATATGACGGACAAGGATGCTGTTCTCCTCCAACATCTTCGATCGCCGTCGAGACGAAGGGCAGCGCTGATACGCTCGCACAGATGTGCCTGTGCGGATCGCTGCTATGATACGAAACGAAACACCCGAGGAAGAGTTTCGCGCCGTTATGTTTTTCGCGCTAGGTTGCTGCTGCGATAGTGCAGCTTGTAACCACGTGGAGGGCATTATGAAGAAGACATTATTGTTAGCTTCGATTTTCGTCCTTTGCTACGGTGTAACATTCGGAAAAGCGGAAGACGCGCCGAAAGGAAACAAGGGCTACACAACGCCCAATACAGTCATCATCGATCTCGGCCCTGAGATCGAGGGGATGAAGGGCTGGCAGCTTCGGCTTCGAGAACTCAACATTGAGCCGGGCGGACACATCGGCATCCACAGCCACAAGGATAGACCGGCGGTCGTCTACTTCCGACAGGGCACCGACACGGTCACTAACGAAGATGGTAGCGCAAAAACATTCAAGGCCGGCGACAGCACCAGCGAAAGCGTGAAGACTGTGCATTGGCACAAGAATGTCGGCAATGACGCTGTCATCATCTTCACCGCCGATCTCATCAAGGCACCGGCGAAATAGCGACGTTAAAACTCGGCGGCGAGCACTCGCCGCCGACTCTTCTTGCCGCCTTTAATTCAAGATAAGCAATCGCCTCGATCGTCTTTACTCGACCTGACGGCACACTGCTCGGCAGCACGCCATAGCGTGCCGGGGCCGTCGCCTTCCCGTAGCATTCTTTCTTTCTTTGCTTGCGGGAGGCGCTTTTTCGCTTACCTGCGACAGCGTTTTGTCAGTTCCCCGGCCTTGGTTTTTCCTTCAACGATCGGTTGTTTTATATTGTGCGTATACATCTTTGATTATTGCTTTTTACTCCGCAAATGCCGCGCCAGATGTGGTGCGCTGCCTGCGGTGCAATACCATTCATAGCGTTTGCGTCTCGGAAAATGACGCAATTGGCATGCGCTAAGCCTCTTTATTAAAGTGCCTAGAATTAGACGGCCAAGAGCCGCTCAGTCGCATTCTAAAGGCTTAAAAAGCTAGCGAAGTAAGGTTAACCCAAAGTTGCCTGATGACAAATTTTAACGAAGTATTATAGATTGGCGGCAGTTGGCACGCGTGCTGTCGCCAACCTTTGAGGGAAGGGCTTGTCCCATGCTGAAAGTCTACGTTCAAACTACAGAAGCATTGAAGCAACTGCGCGCCGACACGAAGGGCGTCGTATCGTTCGAATACGTGATCGTGGCGGCTTGCATCGTCGCGGCTGTTGCCGCCGCGTTCGGCACCGATGCCACGACGGGCATTGGTAAGGCACTGTCAGACGCGATCACAGCCATCAGCACCAAAGTCACTGCGGCTGTCGGCTGATCTATTACCCCGCGCCGGGGGGCGACAGCCCCCCGGACCCTTCTTCCGTGTTCATTCGTCGAGCCTGATTTTTTGAAAGAGCTGAGAGCGTTACCTTTCGAGGATTTCGCCCATGCTGAGGTTTTATATCGGGGCCTCTGACGCGCTGGAATCGTTGCGGTTCGAAGCGAAGGGGACGGCATCCTTTGAGTACGTGGTCGTAGCGGCCTGCATCGTCACTGTGGTGGGGACGGCATTCAATGCCGGCGCTGGCGGCCCCATTAAGGCGACCCTGACGGATGCATTGACAGCGATCAGTGTTGCGTTCGCCGCCACAGTCGGAGGTTGAGGCCGCTGTTCGGAGCAGAAGACATTTGAGTCTGTCGCCGTAGTTTTTGGCCCTCGTATATGACGGGTTTGAGGCGCGTATCTGATGGGTTGGGTTGTTACCATAGCCTCGGTTCTGGAAATCCTGCTGTTGCTCCACGTCGCGACGATCGACGTTGCGACGCGGTTGATCAAGAACGAGGTCTGTCTGGCGCTGGCGCTGCTGGGAGTTGTTAGTCAACTCGCCAGCCCGATGCAGGTCGTCCAGTCGCTCATCGTTGCTGCGATCTTGCTGTTTGTGCTGCTGCCAGTTTATGCGCGCGGGTGGATGGGAGGGGGCGATGTCAAACTTCTCATCGCTCTGTCGGTCGGCCTTCCGCTGAGCAGCGTTATTCAGTTGCTGACCGTTACTGCGTTAGCTGGGGGTGTTCTTGCTGTGCTGCATCTGATCATGCGCACGCTGTCATATCCCCGGCTCGCTCCCGTCGGATCTTCGCTCCTACGCCGCGTCTACGTAGTCGAGCGCTGGCGCCATCTACGCCATGCACCGCTGCCTTACGGCGTCGCCATAGCGTGCGGCGGCATCTGGGTCATTCTCAGTCGAGGATTCTGACATGTCGTCTACTTTGCGTCTCTCGATCATTGCGGTGCTGGCGCTCGCAGCGGCGGCGTTCGGGTCGATTGCCTACAACATAAACGCATCGAGGCAAGTCCCAGTCGTAGCGGCTTCAGCGAGCGCGCCGTCGGCGCCGGCGGCCGTTAGCTACTTTGTTGCGGCACGCCCGTTGTCGAAAGGCACTTTGGTTCGCGCCGAGGACTTCATCGTGCGTTCGGCGCCACACGAGAAAGTTCCGGAGGGTGCGATCCTGGAAACGGCGGACAACAAGGCCAGCCTGCCCGGATCGCTGGTCCGCAAATTCGTCGACGCCGGCAACCCGGTCACGCTTCAGGACATTCTGCGGCCGCGCGACCGCGGCTTCCTAGCCAGCGTTCTCGCCCCGGATAGCCGGGCTATCAGCATCAAGGTCGACGAGGAGTCTGGTGTCTCGGGGCTTATTCGGCCTGGCGACCATGTGGATGTGGTGCTGACTCGGGTGCTTGAAAAGGCAGATCCTGCACGACGAGCCTTGAGCGAAACGATTCTGAGCAATGTCCGAGCGATTGCGATTGACCAGGAACTTGCAGAAGGCGGGCGCTCTACGAACGTTACGCCAGGTAAGTCGACGCAAACCGTCTCGCTGGAACTGACGCCGGAACAAGTCAAGAGAATCACAGTCGCAAAGCAACTTGGCTCGCTTTCGCTTGCTGTCAGGGCTGCTGTTGATAGGGGCAATGGCATCGACACCGGCGCCGTGTCGAGCTGCGATGTCTCGCCGGAGCTTGCCCGCGAGGACGCCATTGCCGGTCAGAGTACAACAATAGTGGTTCATGCTGGCGGCGAAACCAAGCGATACGTTGTCAGAAGGCAGAACGATGGCGAGGTCGATCTAGGCTGCGAAGGATTGTCGGACGTTGCCCGCCAGACCGCGACCGCCATGGGTGATTTCGGCAAGGCGCCGGGAAAACGCTGATGAACATGGCCGTGATCAACCCGCCTGAAGACGCTGCGTCTGTTGTCGCGCGCAACAGGATCATCTGCTTTGTCAACGATGAGATCAGCGCCACCGCGCTGCGCAAGGGTCTCGAAGGCAGCAACGTTTCCATCAATCGCGGCACGATCCGCAACGCCATACGTTTGCTAGAGACCGACACTGACTTGTTTGCGTTGGTCGCGGACATCAGCGGGATCGAAGATCCTTTCACCGAGCTGGAACGGCTCGCCAGCGTTTGTCCGCCCGACGTTCGAGTGGCTTTGATCGGCGAGAGCAGGGAGATCACCTTCTATCGTGGGCTGATGGAGATCGGCATTACCGAATACCTGCCGAGACCGATCACTCGAGACATAGTGCTTGACGAATTGCGGCCCCGGCTGCTCGGCGATGTAGCGCCCGGTCCGGCCGACCGCGGTGGTCATGTGATTTCGATCTGCGGCGCGCAGGGCGGCGCCGGAGCGACGAGCGTAGCGATCAATCTCGCCCTGCAACTCGCGGAGACCACCAAGGCCAAGGTCGCGTTGCTCGACCTTCATCTGCAAGCCGGCGAAACGGCAGTGATGCTGGGAGTCCAGCCTGGCCCTGGTCTCCGAATTGCGTTGGAGAACCCGATGCGAGCGGACACGCTGTTTATCGAGCGTGCCGCAATCGAAGTGAATGAACGGGTGTCGTTGATTTCCGCCGATGAGGATCTGGATGTGCAACTCCAGATCACCGAAGCGGGAGTGCGGCATGTGTTGGGCCTTCTTCGCCAGCGGTTCAACTATATCGTCGTCGATGTTCCGGTCCCGTTTCCGCCGTCGATCTATCCGGTGATAGCGCTTTCTCGTCACGTCCTGGTGTTGCTTGAGCCCGAGGTGACGGGGCTTCGCAATGCTCATGCGCTACGTGCGGCAGTCACCAGTATTGCAGGTCAGGATCGCGTTTTTACCCTACTCAAAGCGCTGGGCGCTGAACCTGACATGATAATCCCCGATCTGGGGAAACGAATGACGGAAGCTGTCAATCTCGGAATTCCGGCGCTCAAGCACGTATCGAGGCTGCGACGTCACCTCGCTCCTATCGTACGGGAGATCACAGGTGTCGGTGCTGGGCGAAAGGGGTGGCTGCGGAGACTGCTCAGGCTATGAAGAAGTTTGGCAGACGCGAAGATGACACCGGGCTTAGATTGGCTGTTTTGACGGCGGGCGCGCCCGCGTTGGCGTCGGTCTCGCCGGCTCCTCTACCGAGACGCGATGGACCGTCCGGTTCCGCCGTAACAGAGGCCTCGCATCATCCTGTGATGCCGGCCTCGGTGCGGGAACGGGTCATCGACCAGATTGAACCATCGGTTGCTGCGACGCTCTCTCGCGATGCTTTGCGGCGACAGATCGAAGAAATCGTTCATGGCATCGCCAACGAAGAGCGGCTCGAATTATCGGGTCGCGAGCAACTCCAACTGGCGGAAGAAATTGCGGACGACATGACGGGCTACGGTCCGCTTCGACCGCTTCTGCTGGACGAAACGATCAATGACATCATGATCAACGGTCCGAGCAGCGTTTACATCGAGCGGAGCGGCAAGCTCGAGCAGATGCCGGTTCGGTTTCGGGACAACGATCACATCGCAGCGGTCGCGCAAAAGATTGCCGCACAGGTTGGGCGACGCGTCGATGAATCCAGCCCGATGGTGGACTGCCGTTTACCGGACGGCAGCCGGGTTAACATCATTCTTCCGCCGCTATCGATCCACGGCCCCTGCATTTCGATCCGCAAATTTCCGAACCACCGGCTCGACATAGCCGGGATGATCGCGAATGGCACGATGACGCCCGCGATCGGTCAGTTGCTTGAGATTGCCGGTCGTGCCCGGCTCAACGTTCTTGTTTCGGGCGGCACCGGTTCCGGCAAGACGACCATGCTGAACGCGATTAGCCAATTCATCGACCATGGCGAGCGTGTCGTCACCATCGAGGATGCGGCGGAATTGCAACTCCGGCAACCACACGTCATCAGCCTCGAAACGCGGCCTCCTAGTCTCGAAGGCACTGGGCAGGTGACACAGCGCGATCTGCTTTGGAATGCCTTGCGTATGCGTCCCGATCGGATTGTCGTGGGCGAGGTGCGCGGCCCGGAAGCGTTCGACATGCTGCAGGCCATGAACACCGGTCACGATGGTTCGATTTCCACGGTCCATGCCAACAGCACCCGCGATGCTCTGACTCGCGTAGAAAACATGGTGCAGATGGGACAGGTCAATCTGCCTTCACGCGCGATCCGTGCCCAAATCATCGCGGCGCTCGATCTCATTGTGCAAGTCGAGCGCATGCGTGACGGACAGCGCCGCATCGTTCAGCTCACCGAAGTCGTCGGGCTGGAAAGCGACGTGATCACGACCAACGACATTGCGCTGTTCGAGTACAAAGAGGAGGACGCTCAGGGGCGGATATCAGGTGCTTACAGATCCACCCATGCCGTTCCCAAATTCAAGAGCCGTCTTGCCTATTATGGGCTTGATCGAGCATGGGCCGAAGCGGTGAGGCAATTATGATACCGCAGTCTCTGATCGTACTTGTTCTCGTGTTGCTGGTGTGCGCGGCGATCGTCTCGTTGTGGCTTGATGCCCGGGAACGGCGCATAGAGCGCCAAGTCGCGATGGCTCTGCCGGCAACACGTGCGGCGAGCCTGCCATCCATTCGCCGCCTCGAAGCCAGATCGCGTCGGCGGATTCTCTATCGTCTTGCCGGCTACAATCCCGACGTCGTTTATGTTTGGCACCCTGCGTACGTGCTACTTGCAGGCGCGCTTTCTGCCGCAGTCATTTTATATGTGAATCGGATACTGGGGTTTTCGACCGGCCTCATATCTGCTGCAGCCGTAATGATTGCGCTGCTGACGGTGCGTGGTTTGTTTCGATGGCAACAACGCCACTTCGTCAGTCAACTCTTCCGACAACTTCCCGACACGATCCAGATGGTGACGAGCACGGTCCGGTCGGGGCTGCCGATCAATGAGGCGTGTCGTACCATTGCGCGTGAGATGTCGCAGCCGACGGCTGGACAATTTGCAATCGTTTGTAGCGAATTGAGTTTGGGAAAACCGCCCGAAGAAGCTATCGAAGCTATCTATAGGCGTACTCACGTGGCGGAATACGCCATGTTTGCCGTGACACTTGCGGTTCAGTTGAAGTCGGGCGGTAGCTTGGCTGAGACGCTACAGACGCTGGGAGAAACCGTAAGCCAGCGCGTTGCATTGGCTGCTCGCGCCAAAGCTCTGGCGGGAGAGGTGATTTTTTCCTCGCGTGCGCTTTCCTTGGCTCCAGTTGTCATCGGCGCGTTGCTGTATTGGATCAATCCGCGCACGGTTGACCTGTTGTTCCGTGACCCGACAGGACATGTACTCCTCGCTTACGCTGTGGGCTCGGTGCTTGTTGGACATTTCGTCATACGCTGGATGATCCGAAGGGAAACGACGTTATGACGTCCGGACTCAGTGCGGTGCTTCTTGCCATCGCGGCTGCAACGGCGGCCGTCGTGCTGGTTGTTCGCGAGATACACATTCGAACTCTGCACTCCCGAGCAGCAAACGCGGTGCGGGGCGTTCCCGACCGCGCCGCACCTTCTCAAGACGTGATCGGCTGGTTTTCTTCGATTGGCATGCGATACAAGCGATTCTACGCTGCGGAGGATTTGGAGCAACTACGGACGGTACTTCAATCTGCTGGCTTCAATTATCGCCGGACCCTGCCGATCTGGGTCGGTATCAAGGTCGTCAGCATGCTCCTATTTCCGCTCCTGACATTCACAGCCGCGCAGTTATCGGGAAAGCCGCAGAGTACAGCGCTGATCTTCACGCTGCTTGGTGTGGTAGTGGGAATCATGGGGCCGCGGCTTATTCTCACCACTATGCGGCGGCGTTTCGATGCAGCCGTACGGAAGGGCACGCCCGATACCATCGATTTGCTTGTGGTCTGTAGCGAAGCAGGGATGGGGCTCGAGAGCGCGCTCGAACGCGTTGCCGAAGAAATGAGCCAGACCAATCCCGCAATGGCTCAGGTGCTCTACGGCTTGCTCGACGATTTGCGGATTCTGACAAACCGCAGCGATGCATTCGAAAAATTGGGGGCGACTTCAGAGGGGCTTCGTCGCTTCGGCACAGTGATCGGCCAAAGCCTCCAATATGGAACACCGCTCAGCCGCGCGCTGCGTGCTATCGCGGCTGACCTTCGGCAGGAGCGTCTTACCAAGCTTGAAGAAAGGGCACACAAGCTTGGCGCTAAGCTGACTATTCCAATGGTTTTATTTCTCCTTCCGGCGATGTTCGTCATTCTGGGAGGGAGTCCGTTTCTGCACCTCATTCGCGCGTTCAAACAGATTTAGGAGCGGCAAAGATCCATGAGCGCCGCGCTTTCATCTTGGCGAACATCGTACTTCTTCCGTCAAAGCAGGCTTAGGAGAAGCCGCAGGGCCATTCTCGTTGCTGACCAAAGAGGTGCTGTCTCATTCGAGATGCTCTTTGTTTATCCTTTCTTAGTTTTGGGCCTACTTCTGCCGTTGGTCGATGTTGCTCTTGCCGGCTTTCAGTACATCTCCGCGTGGCAGGCGTTGCGCGCTTTCGGGCAGTCGATCCTGTACACACCGCCGCCCGATGTCACAAATCTGAGCGCGGGAAATTGGGCAAGTACCGTACAAACTAAAGCCGCGTTTAATTCGCGCTTTCCCATTGGCAATCTTCAAGTTGAATGCGGCTCCAGTCCCTGCAGCGCAGATACAGCAACAGTAATGCCAAAATATTACTCATATTCGACCACCGTCACGCTGGCACCGACCGTGCTAAAATCGGTATTGTGTACGAGCGGCGCTGGCGATGGTTGTACGTTCACATTGTTTTACTCAGAGCGGTTTCAATAGGAGACCTTCCATGAGTAGCTTGCTTCATAATCGTCGAGGTTCAGTCGCATTCGCAACCGTGGTCGCCCTGGTGCCGCTGATCGGAGTTATTGCGCTCGGGGCTGAAGGAGGATCGTGGTACGTCACCAGACAACATGCGCAGAATGCCGCTGATGCGGCAGCATATTCAGGCGCTTTGCGCTTGGCATGTGGGCTTGGTGCGATTGCATGTACCGACACCGAATCGGTGGATTATCGCGGCAAGCAATTTGCCGCTCAAAATTCTTTCTGCAACACGGGCGATACTTCGTATCCCGGCTCGCGGTGTACTAGCCTCGCAACCGATGTCGCCCAAAGCGTCGAGATCAATCAGCTTGGAACTTGGAAAGGAGTTTCCGGAAACTTCGTTCAGGCGGTTATTAGCCAACAGCAGCCTGCATACCTCGCCAAGCTGCTTGGCTTGTCCACCGTCAATATTGGCGCGATCGCTGTTGCTGAAGTTCAGAACCCGAAAGAACTGTGTGCGTTAGGACTCGGAAGGTATCCACAAAACAGCAGCGCACTCATACTTGGCGGCAGCGTCGACATCACCGGAAATGGTTGCGGGCTGATGTCGAACGACACTGTCAAATACGCTAGTACACCAACGTTTAGTGGGTCGGGGTGGGCCGTTGAGGCTGTCGGGGGCTGTGTCAATTCGGGCAACTGCGACCCCGGCGTCCCCTATAACTACTATATGCCGGCGGCGACGAATCCGCTTGAACAGCTGGACAGCGCGTCCTTCAACGACGTGACCGGCAATGCAAAACCGTGCCGAAATGGCAGTGTCACAAACAATGATTCACCCTGTACCCTGTCCCCACTCAGTACCGGAGCGTACGGCGACCTAACGGTGACTGGAAGTTCGGTGACTTTTAACGCAGGAACGTACTTTTTTTATAATGCGAAAATAAAAATCAATGGTGGAACCGTCACGGGCACGGACGTGACTCTTGTATTGCTTGGAAAC
>JAFKKS010000037.1 GCA_017304555.1 Hyphomicrobiales bacterium | reverse complement strand
AAGCATGTCGGCAGCGAGCGCGCCCTCCTGATCGGGCATTCGACCGGCGGCGTGATCCTGCAGACCATGGCGCTGCAGAACGAGGCGCCGATCCGCGGACTGATCCTGAGCGGCACCTGGCTGAAACCCAACCGCTACATGACGGAGCTGTTCACGTCGCGCAAAGCGGTGCTGCGCGCGTTGCCGCAAGCCTATGCGGCGCAGCTTGCCTTCGCCGCATATCCGCCGGAGTGGCTCAACAACAACTGGGGTCGACTCGACGCCGCGGTTGCCGGCGCGCTTACCGATCCGGCGGCGCGCGAGGCGATGCTCGAGCGCATCGACGCCATCATCGCCTACGATCACAGCGCCGACGTCGGCCGGATCACCGTGCCACAACTGATTCTCGGCGCGGAGGACGACCTCATCGTTCCGGCGTTCCTGCAGCGCGAGTTGATGCAGGCGTTCCCGACGGCGCAATCGCACTTCTTCGCCACGGGCGGGCACTTCTTCCCGATCACGCAGGCGGAAGGGTTTCTCGCGCAAGTTCGGGCGTTCGCGGAAAAGCTGAGCGGCTGACGAAGCTTGTCGGAGAGTCGCGCATTCTCTCTCCGTCATCCTGAGGTGCTCGCGCAGCGAGCCTCGAAGGATGACGGCCGTTACTTATCTTCCCTGTGGGGAGACCTCAGAACCCCGGGCAGATGTAGCCCATGCCCGTCGGGCTCTTGAAGCAACCGACCGACTCCGGCAGCAGGTACTTCGGCAGCCACAACACCACCTGCGGGAAGAAAATGCAGAAGGCGATGGTCGCGAAGAACACGATGTAAAGCGGCAGCGAACGCACCACCGCCTTGGTGAAACTCACCCCGACAAATTTGGACGCCATCAATAGCGATATGCCGTAGGGCGGCGTGATCAGCCCGAACGCCAAGGTCACGACGATGACGACGCCCATGTGAACCGGGTTGATCTCTCCCAGTTGCGTCAGCGCATTGATGATCGGCATGAAGATGATGATCGCCGGAATGGCGTCCATGAAATCGCCGATGATCACGAACAGCACGACCAGCAGGAACATGATCATCAGCGGGTTGGTGCCGGCGACATCCGAAATCCAGCCGGACACGACATCCGGACCCTTCAGATAGGCTAACATCCAACCGAAAGCGGACGCTGCCGCGACCGCCGCGAGCGGGATGGAATAAAGAAGCCCGGCATTAGCGAAATCGGTCGCCAGGTGCTTGATGTGCCCACGATTAAGCAGCGGGATGAGAACGAACGTGATGTAGGCGACCGCGATCAATCCCGCTTCGGTCGGCGTGAAGAAGCCGGAGAGGATGCCGCCCATGATGATGACCGGAATCATCAACGGCAGCGCCGAGAGTTTCAGCGCTTCCGTGAACTGGCCGAAGCTCGCGCGCTGGCGCTTGACGCCAACCGGGCCGAAGAAGCGGTTGAAGATCATGATGCAGAAGCCGACGAGCAGGCCTGGCACGACGCCGCCAAGGAACAGGCCGCCGATCGAAACGTTGCCGGTGGCACCGTAGACAACCGCCATGATGCTTGGCGGAATGAGGTTGGCGATGGTGGAGGCCGAGGCGATAACCGCCGCGGTGTAGTCGCGCTCGTAGCCTTCCTTGTCCATTTCCGGGCCGACGGTGCGCGCAAGCACCGCGACGTCGGCGGTGGACGATCCAGATATGCCGGCGAAGAACATCGAGAACACAGCGACGATCTGTGCCAGGCCGCCACGCATGTGCCCGACCAGTGTTTGCGCCAACACGATCATGCGATTGGTGACGTTGGCGGACGTCATCAATTCACCGACCAGCAGGAAGAACGGCACCGCAAGCAGCGCCTCGGTGTCGATAAGCTCACATGCGTCATGGAGACAGCAAACAGCACCCCCGAGATGATCGCGAAGGCGACCGGCACACCGGCGTAGCCGAGACCCAAAAAGATCGCGGCCATGCAAAGGATGATCCATCCGTTACTCATGGTGGGTCTCCGCCACGAGAGGTTCGCTGGAGCCGAAACCGTTCTTCAGTCCATTGACGAGTTGTTCGACGTCGAACACGGCGATGAAGACACCCGCAATCGGAACGATGATTGTGTAGTAGCCGAGCGGGATGAGCGACGGCATGCGGTAGCTGCCCATGTCATTGAGGAAGTTCTGCCAACCGAAGATGATCATGAACATCGCCACGATGAAGACGACGACGCGCGAAAAGATTTCGAAAAGCCGACGCGTCTCCGGGCTGAGCGTGCCGACGATCTCGGTCAGATACATGTGCTCGTTGCGCCGCGCGGCGAGCGCCATGCCGATGAAGACGCCATAAGCGAAACAATCGGTGGTGACTTGC
>JAFKKS010000132.1 GCA_017304555.1 Hyphomicrobiales bacterium | reverse complement strand
GCCGGAGGACGGCGGGGTGCTCGTCGGCCGCATCTGGCGCCTGGACCTCGGAGGCCCCTCGGTGGTGGCCGTGCGCGACGGCGTGGTCTTCGACATCACGAAGGCCGGGCCGACGATGAGCGAGCTCTGCAACGCTCGGTCCAGCAGCGGCACGGCCGCCCGGAACCCTAGTTGCCACTCGGTCGATGCAGCGAACGTAGCAGCGCGGCCGGCCCGCGATCAAGTTGCGTGGCCGGGGGACGGTGAGGGCGTTACCCTGCGTTGCGACCATACATCAGTGTATTGACGCGCTTAGGCGGCGCGCCTATTTTATCCATACATTGATGTATGGAGGCGAACATGCGTGATTTGGCTCTACAGGCCGCCGGGATGTTGGCCATTCTCGCGGCGCTCATCCACGGTGCTCTCGCCGAGTTAAGCGTTTTCCCGAATGCGCAAGTCGCGCCGCGCGGAGCGCGGCGGCTTCTGCGTCTCGTTTGGCAGGCAAGTACCGTGGACTGGATTGCGATCGGCGTCCTGCTGATCGCCGCGCCCGCGCTCGGCTCCGACGCCGCGCGCCACGCGATCATCGCACTTGCCGTCGTCGTCTACGGCTACGCGACCGTCGGCAATGCGGTCGCGACTCGCGGCCGGCATTATGGCTGGTGTCTGATGCTGGCCATCGTCGTGCTGGCGCTGCTCGGATTGTGAAGCGCAGCTTTCAGCGTACGAAGATCGCAGCATCGTGTACCGGAAGCCCGATCTATTCGACGCCGCCGCGCTCGCGTATGAGGTCAGCAAAATCCGCGCGGCCGAAAAAGTTGGCCCAGCCGAGCGCGGTCGCATGATATTTGTCGTCGCGGATGTTCGGATTCGCGCCGGCGTCGAGCAGCGCTCGTGCGATATCGAGGGCGCCACTTTCCACGGTCATATGCAACGCTGTGTGGTTGCAGTCCCACAGTCGCCGCTTGGCGTCGATATCGATGCCGTGCGCGATGAGCCAGCGGATCGCCGCAAGGTTTCGCTTGTTCACCGCGAGATGCAGCGCGATCGTATCGCGTCCTTCGGGGCCGAAGCGTGCTGGGTCTTCGCGCAATAACGCGTCTGCCGTATCGTAGCGCCCCATGCTCAGAGCGGTCAGGAAGTCGGGCCTGGCGCCCGCCGCCAGAAGAGCAGCGATGATGCGCTCATCCGCCTGCTCCTGCGCGGCGGTCGTCAGTGCGGTCGCTCCCGTTGCGTCGGTCGCGTTCGGATCGGACCCGAGTGTCAGCAAAAGCTCGACGATACGGGATCGGTTCTTGGCTGCCGCGTGATGCAATGACGTGCGGCGATGCTGGTTACGCGTCATGCGCGCGGCGAGCAAGGTGCTGTCATGTGCGATCATCGTGCGCAGTTCGTCGGGACGATCGAGTGCGATTGCCGTCCATAGATTGAGCTGCGCACCGCAGGTGAGAAGATAGGCGGCAATGTCCTCGCGCAGGGCACGGAAGCAGGTTGCCCAGCCCACTATGCCGACTCCGTAGTCGTCACCTTTCCCCTCGATATCGGCGCCGGCTTCGACGAGCAGGCGGACGGTCTCGAGATCGCCGTGCATGGCGGCGAAGTGCAGCGGTGCGGCATTGTCCGGGAAGTCGCGCCGGTCGACGTCGGCGCCGCGCTCGATCAGTAGCCGGATGGCGGCATGCTGATTGCGCAGCACCGCGAGATGCAGCGCCGTCGCCTTCCGGAAGCCGCGGCCGCCGCGCGCATCGATCAGGTCGGGCCGCGCGTCGAGACGCTCGCGCAACTGTGCGACGTCGCCCGCTTGCGCCGCAGCGAGAATGGCTTGAACCGTTTTGCTCTCGTCGCCGGGGTGGGGCGGGCGGCCCTGCGTGTCGCGCGCCAGCAGTTCGATCGCAGCGTGTCCGCTTTCCTTGGCGATCTGGTAGATCGTGCAGCCATCGCGATCGAGCGTCGCGGGATCAAAGCCGGCGGCGAGGGCGTTGCGGACCGCTTCGACATCGCCGTCGCGGGCCGCGTCGAAGATACGATCATGACTGCGGAGCGTGCCTTGGGAGGCATCGATATGCGCTTTCAGCGTGCGCCAACTCGCGAAGCCGTAGTCGCGAGCCAAGGCGAGCTGTGCTTGATGCAGTCGCGTATCAGGGGCTACGGCGCGCAGTTGCTGGAGCCGTTGCTTGGCGGATTTTTTGAGCCAGTCGAGACTGGGATTCGCGGGCAGAGCCTGCGGCATGACGAACCTTCTTTCCCTAGCGCCCGGCGACCGCGTTCTCGGGCAAGAAAGAAGGAGATGTCAGCGAAGAGCTGGAGGCGGGTTCAACCCTTTACGCGGTCCGTCGGTCGCCTGCTCGACCGATGCCAAAAATAGCGCCGCGAGGAAGAGGCGTCAAAGGCAAGAAAGAAAAAGGCCCGCGCGGTGCGCGGGCCTTGGTTCTGGATCCCCGTTCGCGCGGGGATGAGCGGAGGCGGCGCTGCTTACTTCGTCGCCGCTTCGTACATCTCCGCCACGTAGTCCCAGTTCACGAGGCTATCCATGAAGGCCTTGAGGTAGTCGGGACGGCGGTTGCGGTAGTCGATGTAGTAGGAGTGCTCCCACACGTCGCAGCCGAGGATCGGCTTGGCGCCGTGGACCAGCGGGTTCTCGCCGTTGAGCGTCTTCATCACAACGATCTTGCCGTCCTTGACCGCGAGCCAGGACCAGCCGGAGCCGAATTGTGTCACGCCAGCCTGGATGAAGTCCTCCTTCATCTTGGCGAGGCCGCCGAGGTCCGAGGTGATCTGCTTCTCAAGCTTTCCGGGCAGCTTGTCGCCGCCACCGTTGGGCTTCATCCACTTCCAGAAGTGGAGGTGATTGTAATGCTGGGCGGCATTGTTGAAGAGGCCGGCGTTCTTCCCGAAAGAACCCTTCACGATCTCTTCGAGAGACTTGTTTTCCCACTCCGTGCCCTTGAGCAAGTTGTTCCCGTTATTGACATAAGCCAGGTGATGCTTGTCATGATGGTACTCGAGGGTCTCCTTCGACATGTGCGGTGCAAGCGCATCGTGGGAGTAGGGCAGGTCTGGCAAGGAAAAAGCCATGTGTTCCTCCTGGATCGTGAAAAAATGGCACGGGGCCAAATCGGCTGGCCGACAAATGGCAGCCGAACGGGTGGGTGACTTCTAGATAGGCCGGGCTTAGCGTTGGGGCAACGGTAAGTCCGCAAAGGATCGTCAGGCAAAGGATCGTCGGGGGACGAATGGGCTTATCGCAGCAGGCGGGCGTCTTATGCATATGATTTTGATGTTGATCGGGGTCGCGGGCGCTGCCGCTGGCGGGATGATGATCGCCATGGGCGTCATGCACCAGGACGTGCCACTGAGCCCGACATGGATTACGTCCGGTACGGTCGCCGCCGTCGGCGGTTTCGTTTTGATCGGTCTTGGGGCGGTCGTGTCGCGGCTGCGACAGATGAACGACTTGCTTGGCCGGCAGCCCGCGACGTCCTTTAGCTCCGCCGAAGAGAAGATCGAGCCGATGACGGCGCCGCCGCGCGGAGCGCAGCGGCCTGCAGCGGCGCTTGCGCCGGACGATAAGTCGCAGGATGCCAAACCGGCAGACGCGAAACCGGCAGACGGCAAGTTGTCGGAGGAAGCTCCAGCGGCTCCGCAGGCGCAGGCTCCCGTCGTGACCGTCGAGCCGGTGACGTCACTGGCAGAGTCCGCTCCTTCGTTGGTCGACAAGACCCGCGATCTCTTTGAGAAGCCGGTCGATGGATTGCCGACGCCGCCGCAGGCGCCGGAGGTCAAGACGCCCGAGGTCCGGGTCACGCCCGAATCCAAGGCGCCGGAACCGAAAGTGGATCTGCCGCCGGGCCGCGACTGGCCGCGTATGAGCCCCGGCGATCGCCTGCCGCCACTGCGGGGTGACGCGGCGCCGCCGATTGCGCCGCCCATCGTGCCGCAGCCGGAGCGGCCGATGCCGCGGGTGAGTATGCCGGAACCGCAGATTTCTCCGCGCACGGAGGCGGAACCCGCCGCCAACCGGGCCGCGCCGACGGTCCTCAAGTCGGGGGTGATCGAGGGGATGGCCTATACGCTCTATTCCGACGGCTCGATCGAGGCCGAACTGGCGCAGGGCTCCATGCGCTTCGATTCGATCCCGGCGCTGCGGGCTTATCTGCGCGACATCGGCTGACCGAGGGCGTTTCCAAGCGAGCATTTCCAAGTAGGCGCCTCCAAGTAGGCGTTTCCAAGTATTGGAGACGCTGTTTCGGTGCGCCTTGCTCGCTCCGCCCCGAAAATTTCAGAGCGTATCTCTATTTCTTGCGTAATTTTTCCGACAATACTATGAATGCGCAGTAGATGAACTATAGTTTGGCGACCTCGGCGTCGCCGCGACATTCCATTCATTTGGATTGGAATCGAGAGCGCCTGCGTACGTTTTTCATTTGGAGCATTTTCAAACTAAGGACCGATTGTGATGGCTGAGAACGAGAACATTGATGGTTTTATCGAACTGACGGCCGACATCGTTTCAGCCTATGTGAGCCACAACGCCGTGACGCCGAACGATATTCCTGCGTTGATCAGTCAGGTCCATGCGGCGCTGACGCGGATCGGCGGCGGCCACACGGACGTTTCCGTCGAACAGTTGAAGCCGGCGGTCGCGGTCAAGCGCTCGGTCACGCCCGATCACATCGTCTGTCTCGAGGACGGCAAGAAATTCAAATCGCTGAAGCGGCACCTGCGGACGCAGTACAACATGACCCCGGAACAGTATCGGGAGAAGTGGAGCCTGCCGCTCGATTATCCGATGGTGGCGCCGAATTACGCGGCTGCGCGGTCCGAACTCGCCAAGCAGATGGGGCTCGGCCAGCAGCGCAAGCGCCGCTCGCGGTAAGCCTGACACTGCCGAGGCGCGTCATGCCCGCACGCGTTGGGGCTCCGCGTCTTGTTTGTGTTGACGTGAAGACAGACGTGCAGGCCGGGCACGACGTGATCATGGGCCGTGTCAGTGAAGACCGCGGGACATCTGGTCACCTGACTGCTCGCCTGCGACCTCCGCCGTGCTCTCGGATGTCTCCAAGAGTCATCCGTCGCTCCGGCCCATCTAGGATTGCCGTCGCCCGACGAATTTCCCACAGGGTGTAAAAAGTTATCTCCGGGGCCGATTGCTGCCGTATGATAGGAAAATAATCCAAAAGACCACGGCAGCGCATTTTCCCATGTCCCAGTTCTGTGAGCCCGCCCCGTTCCGCACCGTCCGCTCCCTCCCATCCCTCAAGGATCAGTTTGCCGGCACGATCGAGCCGGCCGTCGCCGCGGCATTCGGCGTGTCTGTGGATGAACTTCGCGCACGCACGCGCCGCACCGCGACGGTCGCGCTGGCGCGCCAGTGCGTCATGTATCTCGCGCACACGACTTTCGGCTGGAGTCACACGGCGGTCGGCGCGGCATGCGGGCGCAATCGGCGCACCGTCGCGCACGGCTGCCGCCTGGTTGAGGAGCGGCGCGAACGTCCCGCCTTCGACGCGCTCGTTGCACGACTGGAAGCGACGTTGTTCGCGCAGCTCTGCGGAGACGGCGCGTGACGCGGGCTGCGCGAAAGCGGCCGGTCACGGTCGCGTCAGGTGCTGGAGAGAGCAGCGAGGCGCCCGATCGGTTTCGTGCGCAGCATCTCGCGCTCGGCACGCGCACCGTCGAGACGCCCGATGGGCGCCGCGCCACAGTCGCGGTCGACGAGGCGGAAAGCCCGCTCGCCTGGCTCGCGCGCCGCAAGGGGCGCGATGGCAGGCCGCTGATCGATAGCGCCCAACTGATGGCGGGAGAACGGCTGCGCGCTGACTTCACGCGCGCGCAGATGATGCCGCGCGTGACGGCGAACTGGACGGCTCCGCTGACGCAAGGGCGGGGCGGCGGAGACACGTTCGGTCTGTCCGCGCCGGACGCCATGATCGCCGCGCGTCAGCGGGTGCGGCGCGCGATCGACGATGTCGGGCCGGAATTTGCCGGCCTGCTACTCGACGTGTGTTGTTTCCTCAAAGGGCTGGAGGATGCGGAGCGGGAGCGGGCGTGGCCGTTGCGCTCCGCCAAGGTCGTCCTGCAACTCGGCCTTGATCGTCTTGCGCGCCACTATGGCTACGCGACACAGGCGCGTGGCCGCTCACATCCGGCCGCGCGCATTTGGCTTGCGCCGGGTGCCGCGTTCGATGTTCCCGATTTCAGTGAACCGCCTGATCGGCCTTGAGGGCGTCGCGGGCCTCAGTCTGGATGCGGTCGACCATCGAGCGGAAGCCATTGGAGCGCTGTGGCGTCAGGTGCTCGCGCAGCGATAGCTTGTCGAACAGGGCAACCGCGTCGGTCGTAACGATGTGCGACGCCGGCTGGTCCGAGTAGAGGGCCAGCAGGATGGCCACGAGGCCGCGCACGATATGCGCGTCGCTATCGCCGAGAAATCTTAGAACCGGCTCGCCACCTTTGTCCTCGACCGTTGTCGAGAGCCAGACCTGGCTCGTGCAGCCCCGCACTTTATTCGCGTCGGTACGTGCCGCATCGGGCAGCGGCGCGAGCATGCGGCCAAGCTCGATCAGATAGCGGTAGCGATCGTCCCAGTCGTCGAGGAGCGAAAAATTCTCCACGATCTCGTCGATTGTCGGCATCGGTGCAGCCATTAGCGGGCTCTCAGGCGTGGGTCGGCAGGCAAAGGCCTGATATCATGGGCCTGATATAAGGCCTCACGCACGAGAGATACAGCGTGCCGCGCCGTTTGTTGTCCGCAAAAATGCGAGCGGATCGGGCGCGGCAGCGGCTCAGTCGGCCGCGATCTGCGCCCGCGCCTCACGCCGCAGCGGCGGGCCGCGCCAGTCCAGCGCGCGGTCGGCCGCTGTCAGGGTCGACTGCGACGGAGGCACAGCCTCGGCCGGCGTCGCCTTGTCGCCGCTGGCCTTCGGCTCGGTCAGATAGGCGTAGATCGTCTTGGCGCCGGACTGCGCACGGTGGCCGATTGCGCTCATCACCTGGCCGCCGATGGCGCAGGCCTGCTCCTGACGGGTGCAAAACTGGCTCAGATCGGAGAAGGTTGCGCTCGCCACCGACCAGGCATCAAACGCACTGATCTGCGGCCCCTGCGCTTCGACCTGTGACTTTCCCGCCGGCACGAGAACGAGTACGAGCCCGATCCAGAATGTAACGCGTATCAAAAAGAACATGACGCCTGCCCTTATCCCCGGCGGCCGATTCAAGTCGACCGCATTTGTATCGAAACTAGCACGAGCATTTGAAAGCCACGTTCTTGGTCACGTGCGCATTTGTCTAAAATTTTAGACATCTGGCGGTTCCCCTCGGTTCGGCCTTCATTGTCGGATCGGTAAAGCGTTCGTTGCCTCATGCCTCCCGTTTGGAAACCCTGTGTTCACCATCACAGCCGATTTGTCCGGTTTCTCGATCAAACCCCTCGAAAACATAGACTTTCGGTGTGGGCGGCGAGTGCCGCCTTAGCGTTCGTTTAAGTCACGTCTGAGAGGCTTTCGCCCCATAAAAAGGGAGCGCGTCCTTTCGGTCGTGCCTGGCGAGTGAACCTATCGGTCAGCGTTCGCGACTATCTGCAGTCTCTCGTACACGCGTCAGCGCGGCATGATCCGCTGCTGGCGGCGCGGCATAGCGCCTTCATCACCCCACGCATCCTCGGCGGCCTCACGGCACTTGCTGCTCTGCCCCTCTATCTCGGGGTTCGCGGCGTGCCGGGCCCGCTCGAAGTCATCGCTTTCGCCTGGCTGATCGCGCCGATCGGAGCGGCGCTTGTTCTCTCGCGCACCGGGCGCGAGGAGCCGGCCTATATGCTTTCCTCCATGGCGCTCGCCGGCCTTGCCGTCGCGATCGCCGCGATGTCGGGCGGCGCGTGGTCGCCGGTCGCGATCTGGCTCGTCGTCGTGCCGCTCGAGGCGGCGCTTTGTGCCTCGCGCCGCGTCGTTGCCGCAGCCGCGACCGTCGCGCTGATCGGCTACGCGATGCTGCTTTGCCTGGGGCCGGACGTGCTCGGCCTCATCCCGCCACCGAAAAACGGTAGCCCGCTGTTCAGCGCTGTCTGTGCCGGAAGCGCCATCGCCTACGCGACCATGCTGGCGCTCGGCGCCGGCAGCATGACGCGCACCGGGAACGACCTTCTTATCTCGGAGGAAGATCGCTATCGCCTGCTCGCTGCGCATATGACAGACGTCATCACGCGACATGGCCGCAACGGCGCCGTCACCTTCATCTCGCCGGCGGCAGAGCGCGTCTTCGGTCTCGACCTGCGCGATCTGATGGGCCACGGGCTATTCGATCGGGTGCATGTCGCGGATCGTCCGGCCTTCCTGTCCACGATCGCGGATACGGCCAATGATGGCAAGGAGCGCGCCGTCGAGTTCCGCGCGCGGCGGCATGTCAAAGGTTTGTTCCGCGGCGCGGAGCAGCACTTCCTCTGGGTTGAGATGCGCTGCCGCCCATTGGACAGCGCCGTCAAGGTTGCCTCCGAAGACGGTCTCGAGGTTGTCGCCGTGATGCGCGACATCACCGAACGCAAGGAGCAGGAGCACATCGTCGAAGCGGCGCGCGCAGAAGCCGAGCAAGCCAATGCGGCGAAGAGCCGCTTCCTCGCGACCATGAGTCACGAACTGCGCACGCCGCTCAATGCCGTGATCGGCTTCTCGGAAATGCTGCTGCACGAAGAAGTAATGCAGCTCGACGACGCTAAGCGGCGCGAATACGCGCGGCTTATCCACGAGTCGGGCAATCATCTTCTCTCCGTCGTCAATCTCGTCCTCGACATGTCGAAGATCGAGAGCGGAAACTTCGTCATCACGCCCGAGCCGTTCGCGCTCGCCGGCGTCGTGCGCGATTGCTGCGATCTGCTCACGCTCAAGGCGAACGACGTCGGACTCGACCTCGTGATGCGCCTGCCGCCGGACTTGCCGGAGATGGTTGCCGACAAGCGGGCGCTCAAGCAGGTGCTGCTCAATCTTCTGTCGAACGCGGTCAAGTTCACCGATCGCGGCGGACGTGTGGTCGTGAGTGCGAAGAGCGACGCGGCGCATGTCACAGTGACGGTGCAAGACACCGGCATCGGCATTGCGGCGGAGGATCTTTCGCGTCTCGGCGATCCGTTCTTCCAGGCACGCGATGCCTATAACCGGCCATACGACGGCACGGGGCTTGGCCTCTCGATCGTCAAGGGCCTCGTCAACCTGCACGGCGGTACGCTGACGATCGAGAGCGAGGTCGGCGCCGGCACTTCGGTGACGATCAAGTTGCCGATCGATTGCGAGCGCAGGACGCCATTGTCGCCGGCTGAATCGGCCGCCATCCCGCTCATTCCGCGGCTGCCGGCCGCCTCTCTGTTGCCCGTTTCCGGTGCTAGCGAAAATCAAGGAAAGAAGCGTGCATATTCGTAGCGTACGAGAGTCTGCTTCCGCTGCCGCGATCGACTCGCGGGATTTCGATGACGACGACGCGCCGGGCACGCTGCGGGTGCTGGCGACGGCCGGCGCCAAGCGCGCCGCGGGCGTTTTCATGCGTCATCCGGCCGATGCGGTCGGCGTGCTCCTGATCGGCGTCGCTTCGCTTGTGATCTGCGTCAACGCTTTGGCTTTGCAGTCGGGGCCGCATCCGGCGCCGATGATCCGGATGGATTCGCCAGTTGCGATGTCGCTTGCTTCGTTCACGGAGAAGACCGGCAGTGTCGTCGCCGCGCCGCAGCCGCGCGCCAGTCAAGTCAGCACGCCGATGGCTGCTCCTGCACCGGCTGCGTCCGCGCCTGCGGAAACCGCCCGCTCGCGAACGCAAATCATCACCGATATCCAGCGTGAACTGGCGCGGAAAGGTTTTTACGAGGGGAATATCGACGGATTGACCGGACCGAAGATGGACGCAGCGATGCGCGACTTCGCGCAGGCAGCGAAATCGAAGACCGCAGTCGAGGTGGGCGAAAGTTTCTTGCAGGCGGTCCGCGACTCCTCGGCGAAGGCGAAGCCGCGCACCGTCGCGGCGGTGGCGCCGGCTGTTCCGCGTCCGGTGACGCGGCCCGCCGCCGCGCCCGCACCGTCCAATTCGCCGCGCGTGATGGCGGTGCAGCGTGCGCTCGGCGACTTTGGCTACGGACCGCTCAAACGCTCCGGCCATATGGACGGCGAGACCAAGACGGCGATCGAGAAGTTTGAGCGCGAGCGGCATCTTCCGGTGACGGGCCAGGTGTCCGAGCGCCTGCTGCGCGAACTGGCCGCGGTGACAGGCCGTCCGCTGGAGCATTAAGTCCCGTCTACACGCGGCGTCGCGGCGGCCTTTACGAGGGAGCGCAATGGCTCGCAAGGCGTCGAAGACGTCCGCAAAAACCGCAAAACCGGTCCTTCTCGCCGGCGGCAATCCGCAAATCGCCAAGGCGGACGGCGATGCGCCTGTGCAGGCCTATATCGCGGCGATGCCGGGCTGGAAGCGCGACGTCGGGCAGCGCCTCGATGCACTCATCGCCCGCACCGTCCCCAGCGTGCGCAAGGCGGTGAAATGGAGCTCGCCGTTTTACGGCGCCGACGATCAGGGCTGGTTCCTCAGCTTTCATTGCTTCACGAAGTACGTGAAAGTCGCGTTCTTCCGTGGGGCATCGTTGCAGCCTCCGCCGCCAGGTTCGTCCAAGCACAAGGATGTGCGCTACCTCGACGTCTACGAGGATGCGCCGTTCGACGAAGCGCAGTTCACGGCGTGGGTGAAGCAGGCGAGCCGTCTGCCCGGCGAGCGCATGTAGTGCGGCGCGCCGCTTTCGTTTCCATCGGAGGCGAAAGCGCTTTAGGTTGCGGCGCTCAATGAGTCTTATCCGCCCGTGCGCCTGAAATCGTCGATCTGGGTCTCCGCCTATCTGCGTCGTTGCCAGGTTGCCGGCGCATTCGCCGCCATGCGCCGGCGTGGCGCCGAGGAAGCCGGAACGATCTTCATCAAGATCAATCGCCTGGACGGCACGGCGGAATTATTCGGGCCGGCGCCGCAGTCGGCATTCGATGACACGCCGATCGAGCGCGCGTTCGTTGCTTGTCTACGCGAGCAGCCGGCGGCCGAGGAGGCCATCGAGAACTATCTCGCGCGTGAGGTGAAGTTCGATCCTGACGTGTGGATTGTCGAGGTCGAGGATCGCGACGGGCGCAACTTTCTCGATCACGTCGTGCGCTGACGACGATCGGTCGTTGCAACGTTTTCTCCGCGCTGTCCCGCCGTATCGCTGGTGCGCGCGACGCCACGCCGTGCGTGATCCATGAGCGTCGAGGTGCGCTCCGCCGCCTCGGGCGCATGCACGCCGACATAGCGGACTTTGCGCGTCTGGGTCGCGTCCCGCCGCCAGCTCTCGACCAGCCGCGCCGCCGCGTTGCGGCTCACGCGTTCGTAGAAATTGGCGAGGGCGAAAACGCGCTGCACCGAATGGCCGATCGCCGGATTGAGGAAGATGAGGATCCGCTGCAGTACGGCGGCGGGCATGCCGAGCGCGCGCGCGGTGACGAGGAGCGTCTCGCCGGTCGCGTCCTGCGTGATCTGCATGGCGACCGAGGGCAGCAGGCTCAGCGCCTGCTGCAATTCGTGCGCGAACTCTTGCGGCTTTTGCGCGAGCGCGGCGGTTTCGAGGCGGCTGATTGTGTCGGCGGACGCTGGGCGCAGCGGCGCGTTGGTCGGGACGTGCTCGTCCTCCATATTCAGCAGCATCTCAAGGCGTGCGTCCGAATGCGCCGCGAGGAAGCGCGTGCCGAGGCTTTGTTCGGTCGCCGGCTCCTCCTTCTCCGCGGTGGCATCAAGGGATGGTGCGGGTGTTGCCGTCTCTGCGATCGTCTTGACGGCCGCGCTTGCTGCAGGCTTGGCCGTCGTGGCCTCAGCAACGGGCGTTGTTTGCTTGGCGATGGCGGGGGAGGGCGCTTG
>JAFKKS010000131.1 GCA_017304555.1 Hyphomicrobiales bacterium | reverse complement strand
GCCAATGAAGATGGCGTACAGCGGCGCGTAGACGACGAGCGAAAGCGCAGCGATCGCCAGCGCCGCGCGCTGCGCTCGCAAGTTCCACAAGCGCAGCACCGTTCCGAACGTCGCCCAACTGGTGCCCGCCGCGAGGAAGAAAAGATCGCCGCCGAGGCCATGAGTGCCGATCGTGGTCACCGCTTCGGCGCCGAGCAGGACGAGGCCGGAGAGGATCGCCACCGCGCCGATGGCGCGCCGCAGCAGCAGCGGCTCGTGCAGGACAAGCGTCGCGAGGATAAGGCCGAACAGCGCGGCGGTGCCGGGCTGGATCACCGCGCCGTGCCCAAGCGGCGCGAGCACGAATCCGGCGGCGCTCAGGAACCCCTGCATTGGCCCCGCCAGCAGGAAGATGAAGAATCCGCGCCCCCAGCCGACGCCGCCGAGATCGGCGAAACCCGCCCGCCAAATGGCAGGAAGCAGAACGAGCCCGGCCCAGAAGAAGCGATGGAACGCAAGATCCGCCGGCGTCAGACCGATCTGCACTGCGTGGCGCGCAGCAACGAAGCCGGCGGCCCAGCTCAATGCGGCGGCGGTGCCGCACAGCACGCCGACGACGGTCGGCGTAAACCACGCGGGTCTTTGAAATGCGGGAAGAGTCAAAATCGCCTCGATACCCGCGCTCCCTCTCCCCGCTTGCGGGGAGAGGGTCGGGGTGAGGGGGAATTTCCGCGAGTCTGAGACTTACTGCAACGCCCCCCTCACCCTGATCGCTTCGCGATCCGAACTCTCCCCGCAAGCGGGGAGAGGTGAGACACCCGCGTGGCATCATTCGAGACGTGTCACAACCGCCGGATCGAGGTCGGCCGCCCGTCGCTCTCGCGGATGCGCGCGATGGCCTCGTGCAGCGGCTCGTAGGCGACGGCCATGTGGAACGCGTTGGCGTGAATGAGCGTCTGCGGATCGCGCACGATTGCAACATGCCCCTTCCAGAAGACCAGGTCGCCGCGCTCAAGGTCGGACAGGTCCGCATTGGGAAAGATCGCCTTGCCGATCGCGCGTTCCTGCATGTCGGTATCGCGTGGGCAAGCAACGCCGTGCGCGTTCAACGCCGCCTGCACCAGGCCGGAACAATCGACACCAAGCGTCGTGCGCCCGCCCCATAGATACGGCGTGCCGAGAAAACGCTCCGCCACCTCGACGAAATCACGCTCGACCGTTTTCAGCGGCACCAGATGTTTGCCGGGGATGTAACCCCCATCCTTGAGGATCGCGAAGCGTTCGACTGCCCCGGTGACCGCGACACGCGCGCCGAACGGAACGCTGCAGGTCGGCGGCAACTTGATGGAGGCGCCCGGAAACATAAAGGTGCGCGGCACCCAGACCTTATGCGTCGGCTGCCAGGTGCCCTCCCCGAGCGCCGCCGCCGGCAACCAGCCGACATAATCGTCGCTCGCGAGTTGCCCCCACGCCCAGCCGTCTTCCGTCGTGTCGTAGACGGTGACGACCTCGCCCATCAGCGCCTCGGTATCGAGCAGCGCATCGGGCGACGGCTCGCGCCGCACCGGCGCCTGCCCCGCGGTGACGACGCGCGCCTTGCCAGCGGTGAACCGCGCCGCCTCCACCTTGCCACGCAGATGATGTGCGGCGAGATCGGGTCGCGCTGGCGTGACGCGCGGATCGAGCGGCATCATCGCGGCAACTCCCGCGCTTTGCGGGACAGAAGATCGCCGAGCATCTCCACGTAAAGCGAGCCTTTCACGGTGCGTTGGATGACGACGTTGCGGCGATCGAGGTCGTCGCGACGGCGGCTGACGAGTTCAAGCTTGCCCATCGAATCGAGCGCTCGTGTGATCACTGGCTTGCTGACGCCGAGCTTGGCGGCGAGCCCGCGCACGGTGTGCGGCGGCGCTTCGAGATAGATCGTCAGCAGGATCGCGAGCTGGCGCGCGGACAAATCTGGTTCGCCGTCCGTGACCAGGCCGAACGCCAACTCGTGTAGCAGCCGCAGCGCTAATGCCGGACGGATATCGACCGCCATTCCCGTCTCGCATTTTGTTTCGGGTCCGTATCATTTCCCGGCGCCGCGCCGTTGGCAAGTCGAATCAAATCCTAGCCTTTGCCATAGCGCGACCGCAGCAACGCGTAGAGCGCGCGGGCGGCCTGGCATTCGCCGCCTTCGGGGTGTCCAGCCTTCGCCGTCAGTACCCAGCCGTAGATGTCGAAGTGCAGCCAGCTTTTCGCGGCCGACACGAAGCGATTGAGGAACAGCGCGCAGGTAACGGAACCTGCGAAAGCGCCTGACGAGACGTTGTTCACGTCGGCGACTTTGGAATCGAGCATCGCGTCGTAAGGCCGCCACAGCGGCATCCGCCAAAGCGGGTCATGCTCCTGCGCGGCATGCGTCGCAATATCCGCCGCGAGCATTTCGTCGTCGGTGTAGAACGGCGGCAGATCCGGGCCGAGTGCCACACGCGCGGCGCCGGTGAGCGTTCCCATGTCGATCAGAAGTTCGGGCGCCTCCTCGTCCGCGAGCGCCAGCGCATCCGCCAGCACCAGCCGGCCCTCCGCGTCGGTGTTGCCGACCTCGACGGTGAGGCCTTTGCGCGAGCGATAGATGTCGGAGGGGCGGAAGGCCGGACCGGCAACCGAGTTCTCAACCGCGGGAATAAGGACGCGCAGCCGCACCGGCAGCTTGCCGTCCATGATCATATGCGCGAGCGCAAGCACGCTTGCCGCACCGCCCATGTCCTTCTTCATCAGCAGCATCGCCGCCGACGGCTTGAGATCGAGCCCGCCGGTGTCGAAGCAGACGCCCTTACCGACGAGCGTCACTTTCGGATGACTTTCGTCGCCCCAGGCGAGATCGATCAAGCGCGGCGCCCGCTCCGCGGCGGCAGCGCGCCCGACGGCGTGAATGAGCGGGAGGTTTTCATCCAGCAATTTGTCGCCGGCGATGCAGTGCGCGGCGGCGCCATACCGTTTGGCGAGTGCGAACGCGGCGTCTTGCAGTTCTCCAGGCCCCATGTCGTTCGGCGGCGTATTGATGAGATCGCGCGCCAGCGCGACACCCTCCACAACGCGCGTAAGCTCCGCCGCATCGACGCCGTCCGGCGTCGCGAGCCGCGCCTGTTTCTCATCCCGCTTGCGGTAGCGTTCGAAACGATAGGCCCCGAGCGCGAAAGCGAGCGCGGCAAGGCGCGCATCTTTCAAACCGCCGTCGAAGCGATAATCGCCCGGCGGCAACACGCCCGGTAGCCTACCTGGCAGAAACGGATCAGGCTTCTCCGGCATGGGCAACCCAAAGAGCACGCCCGCGAGTTTGCCGTCCGCCGCCGGCACGAGCAGATGCCGCCCAGCTTTCGGTGCAAAGCCGGCGGCGTCGACGAAGCCGCGCGCAACCGCATCGAGTGCGTCTCGCCGCGCGGCATAGCTCTCTTCGTTCACGAACCAGATGGGGGTCGCGGCAGCGGCTTGCGCCGCGGGCACCAAAACATCGACGAGAGGATGAGACATGGGCGAGGAAAACTCCTGAGGGGCAACCCTTTGATACGGCGTTGACGCGCGACAGCGAAGCGCCGCGCAGCCGCAGAGATACCCGAATTAACCGGCTGTTAGTGTTAACGCTTTATTGCTGAATCGAGCCCGGGGGCAACACGGTGCGCCATTTGGCGGAGTATTCGGTCGATGATTTCCTCCCACCCATTGCCTCGTCTTCTGCTGTCCGCCGCCTTCGTCGGCTTGACGGCGGCTGCGCTTGCCGGCTGCAAGACCATATCGACGGAAGACATCACCGGCTCGACCGGGGGCGGGGGATTGCTCAGCAACGCCTCCCTATCCCGCACGGCAGATGAGGCGCCGTCCGCCGTACGCGACTGGCAGCGCGAAGCGAAAGTGGCGGGAGACCGCTACGCGGCCGACCCCCGCGACGCCAATGCCGCCATCCGCTATGCCGATGCGCTCCGCCACAACGGTCAGCGTGCGCAAGCCGTCGCCGTGCTGCAGCGCGCCGCGCTCTATCGCCCGAACGACAAGGCCGTGCTCGGCGCCTATGGTCGCGCGCTCGCCGCGGATGGAGAACTGCGACAGGCTCTCGACGTGCTCGGCAAAGCGCATTCTCCCGACCGGCCGGACTGGCGCATCCTCTCCGCGCAGGGCGCCGTCCTCGACCAGATGGGGCGCTTCGATGAAGCGCGGCACCATTACGAGACCGCGCTGAAGATCGCACCGGACGAGCCTTCGGTCCTCTCCAATCTCGGCCTCTCCTACGCGCTGTCGAAGAACCTGCCGAAGGCGGAAGAGACGCTCCGTCGCGCCGCCGCGCACGACGGCGGCGACAAGCGTATCCGCCAGAACCTCGCGCTGGTGATCGGCCTGCAAGGCCGCTTCAAGGAAGCCGAAGAGGTCGCGCGTGCGGAACTGCCGCCGGAAGAAGCCGCGGCCAATATCGCCTACCTGCAGCAGATGCTGGCGCAGCAAGGCCGCAAGGCGGCGCCGAAGAAGCTGGCGCAGGCAGCCTCGGCTGAGTGATCAAGCAGCACACTTCAACCGCCGGCAGATTCTGATGTCGTCTCCGCGAAAGCGGGGACGCAGTCCGCCGTATGCTCTCCGCTCAATGCATAGACGAGCTTACTGGATGCGCCAGAGCACGGGCGAGCCAAAGGCCAGACCTGGATGCGGGCTTAGCAACCGCAATCGCTAGTGATGGATGGCCATCACGCGGATCGCCGCCGGGCCAAGAATGACGATGAACAGCACCGGCAGGAAGAATAGGATCATCGGCACGGTGAGCTTCGGCGGCAGCGCCGCTGCTTTCTTCTCCGCTTCCGACATCCGCATGTCGCGATTTTCCTGCGCCATCACACGCAAGGTTTGGCCGAGCGGCGTGCCGTAGCGTTCCGACTGCTGCAAGGCGACGCAAACGGATCGCACGCCCTCGAGATCGACGCGCTTGGAAAGATTCTCATACGCCTGCCGCCGATCCTGAAGATAAGCAAGCTCGGCTGTGGTCAGCATGAACTCTTCCGCCAGAGGGACGGATTGCGAGCCGATCTCGTTACTGACGCGCCGGAACGCGGCTTCGATCGACATGCCGGATTCGACGCAGATCAGCAGCAGGTCGAGCGCATCGGGAAAGGCGCGCTTGATGCTGAGTTGGCGGCGCGAAATCTTGTTCTTCAGAAATAAGTACGGCAGCTGCATGCCGATATAGGTCGCCACGATGCAACCGCCGAATTTCACCAGCGGTGGCTGCTGCAGCTTGAGAATGAAGAACAGGTAGAATACCGCGAAGATGAAGCACACGATCGGCGTCACCATCCGGAAGAATAGGAAGGTGACATACGGCGCGTGACCGCGATATCCGGCCTGGATGAGCTTGTCGCGCGCTTCCTCCTGCCCAAGCCATTTGCTCAGATTGAAGCGCTCGACGACGGTGCGCATATATTGCTTGGTCGTCGGCCGCAGCGACACTTTCTCGCCGCGCGCCAGGCGCTCGCGCTCACGCTGACGGATCTTCTCGCGCTCGATCGCCGCGCTTTTCAGCCGCTTGCCGAGATTATCCGGCGCCAGAAGCGGCATCGCGAGCGTGATCACCGTCGCCACCGCCGCAATGGCGGCGAACAGCATCGCCATCATGCGCGGATTGTTGATGTAGGTGGTGAGAAGTTCGGTCATGGCACTTACTCAGAAATCGAAGTTGATCATCTTCTTCATGACCATCACGCCGCAGAACGCAGATCGGCAGCGCCGCGATGATCGCCGCGGACGCTTTCGCTTCCTGCGACATCGCCACGATCTTCGCCTTCATCTTCTTGCGGTCGCGCAGGACGCGAGAGAGATTGCCCAGCGCTTCGGACAGATTGCCGCCGGCCTTCTGCTGAATTGAAATGACGATGCCGAAGAAATTCGTCTCCGGGATCGGCATGCGTTCGTAGAGCTTCACGCAAGCCTCACCGATCGGCATGCCGATGGCCTGCGTCTCGACGATCATGCGAAATTCACCGCGCACTGGTTCTTGCGCTTCGGCGGCGATCATCTTGAGGCAGTCGAGCAGCGGAAGGCCTGCCTTGATGCCGCGCACGATGACGTCGACGGCGTCCGGAAAGATACTGAGGAATTTCGCTTCGCGGCGGCGCTTGAGAAAGGCGAGCAGCCAGCGCGGAGCTCCCAGTCCAGCCGCGAAGCCGCCCATCGCGGCAATCGGAAGACCGGCTTGGAAGATCAACAGGAACAGGAAGGTGCCGAGGCCAAGGCCGGCGCTGATCAAGTAGAATTGCCGTTTCGACCAAGTCAGGCCCGCCTGCGAGATGCGCGAGGTAAGCGGCAACTTCTTGGCCTGCTTCTGACGCTCCTCCAGTTCCTTCAGCGTCTCTTCCACCTGCTCGCGGCGCACCTTCGGCCCCGAACGCGCAGTTGCCGTTGCGCTCCGCACGACGCGCTCCGGCTTCGCAACGCTTTCCCTGCGCTGCTCGACGACGCGCTCGCCTGAAATGAGCGGATAGATGAAGACCCAGGCGACGCCGCCCACTGCGGCGGTCACCAGGAAGAAGAGTGCGATTGTCTGCATCGGCACGGGCGCGTCTCCGATCAGACTTGGAGGGGCTCTTGCGACTCGGACGCATCAAGCGCCGCGGCAAGGCGCTGCTCCTCGCCGTAGTAGCGCGCGCGCTCCCAGAAGCGCGGGCGCCCGATGCCGGTCGAGCGATGACGCCCGATCAGGCGACCGTTCGCGTCCTCGCCGACAATCTCGTAGACGAAGATATCCTGAGTGACGATCACCTCGCCTTCCATGCCGACCACCTCGGTGACGTGGGTGATACGGCGTGAGCCGTCGCGCAAGCGCGCCGCCTGAACGATGACATCGACGGAAGCGCAGATCATCTCGCGGATCGTGCGCGACGGCAGCGAGAAGCCGCCCATCGTGATCATCGATTCCATACGCGAGAGCGCTTCACGCGGATTGTTGGCGTGCAGCGTGCCCATCGAACCGTCGTGACCGGTGTTCATCGCTTGCAGAAGATCGAACGCTTCCGGTCCGCGTACCTCGCCGACGATGATCCGTTCCGGACGCATACGCAGACAGTTGCGCACGAGGTCACGCATCGACACCTGGCCCTCGCCTTCGAGGTTGGGCGGCCGCGTCTCCAGGCGCACGACATGCGGCTGTTGCAGCTGAAGCTCCGCTGCGTCCTCGCAGGTGATGATGCGCTCGTCCTCGTCGATGTAGCGCGTGAGGCAGTTCAACAGGGTCGTCTTGCCGGAACCCGTACCGCCGGAAATGATCGTGTTGACACGGCTGCGGCCGATGACCTTGAGGATCTCGGCGCCTTCGGGCGAGATCGAACCGAACTTGGTCAACTGCTCGAGAGTGAGCTTGTCCTTCTTGAACTTACGAATGGTGAGCGAGGGGCCGTCGATCGCGAGCGGCGGCACAATGACGTTGACGCGCGAACCATCCGGCAGGCGCGCGTCGCAGATCGGCGAGGATTCATCGACGCGGCGGCCGATCTGGCTGACGATCCGTTGGCTGACATTGAGCAACTGCTGATTGTCGCGGAAGCGGATGTTGGTCTTCTGAATCTTGCCGGCGACTTCGATGAACACTGTCGAGGCGCCGTTGACCATGATGTCGGCGATGTCGTCGCGCGCCAGCAGTGGTTCCAGCGGCCCGTAGCCCAAAACGTCATTGCAGATATCGTCGAGCAGTTCTTCCTGCTCGGCGATCGACATCACGACGTTCTTGATCGCGATGATTTCGTTGACGATGTCGCGAATCTCTTCGCGCGCCGAATCGGCGTCGAGCCGCGCGAGTTGCGCAAGGTCGATCGCTTCGATCAGGGCGCTGAAGATCGTGCCTTTGACTTCGTAGTAAGTATCCGAGCGTTTCGTCTCCACCGGCGGCGGAGGTGGGGACGCTGGCGTATGTCCCATCGATGGCGGGATCGGTGCGGCGCCGTCGGCCGGTTTGGCACGCGGCCGCTCCACCGGAGGCGCCGACACAACGGGAGCCGCCGGCGCAGGCGCCGGTGCAATCGGAGCGCTCCCTTCGGAGCCGGATGAGCTACGCTTGCCGAACACGGGGACTAGCTCCTTGCGCCATTCAAGCCTGGCGTCGTTTGAACTTCTCAAGAATCGGCGTCAGTAGCGTCGCGCGCGGCCGTTTCACCTCGTTGCGGCCGGTGAGAAGCTGCGCGAGATGCTCGAACATCTCGGCCGCGCGATGGCTTGCCGACACCTCCGCGATCATCTGGCCGTTGTTGGCGGCCGTTCCGAAGATCTGGGAATCGAAGGGAATGATCGCGGCCGGATCGGCCTCGAGCGCTTTGGCGAAATCCGCCGTCTTGATCTCCGGCCGCTTCGGCACATTCACCTGGTTCAAGCAGTAATGCGCGTTCGGATCGTTCGGCCGCGCCTGCTTGAGCAAGTCCATGAGGTTTTTCACGTTGCGCAGGTTCGCAAGGTCGGGCGCGGCGACGATGAGAATGTCGTCGGCGCTCACCAGGAGGCGCTTCGACCATCCGGTCCAGACATGCGGCACGTCAAGCACGATGCAGGGCACGGTGTTGCGCAGAATGTCGAAGATGCTGTCGAAGGAATCGACATCGAAATCGTAGACGCGATCGAGCGTCGCCGGCGCCGCCAGCAAGCTGAGATGATCCGTGCACTTGGAGAGCAGGCGATCGACGAAGCCGGTGTCGATTCGCTCCGGAGAGAACACGGCGTCGGCGATGCCTTGCGGCGGGTCCTGGTTGTAGTCGAGCCCTGCCGTTCCGAACGGCAGATCGAGATCGGCGACGACCGAATCGAGCGACAGGTCGCGCGCGATCGACCACGCGATGTTGTGCGCGACCGTCGAGGCCCCGACGCCGCCTTTCGCGCCCACGACCGCGATCGTGCGACCGACCGGCTTCGCTTCCGGCGCGGAAAACAGCCCGGAGACGGCGCGAATGATGCTGACGACGTCGACTGGCGCGATCAGATAGTCGCTGATCTGCCGTCGCACGAGCTCGCGATAGAGCAGAATATCGTTGACGCGCCCGATCACGATGACGCGCGTGCCGGCGTCGCAAACCTCGGCGAGCGAATCGAGGCCGGCGAGCAGTTCCTCGCTCCGCCCCTCCGATTCGATGATGATGACGTTCGGCGTCGGCGCGCCGCGGTAAGCATCCGCCGCCGCCGCGATGCCGCCCATCTGCACCTTCATGTGCGCCTTGATCATGCGCCGATCTTCGATCGCGGCCTGCATCACCGCGGCCGTCTCGGCGCTTTCGCAAAACGCCTGGATCGAGATGCGCGGAACCGGCGCGATATGCGGTTCGTGCGGCGTCGCAGCGACCGTCTCTGCGGGCGTGTCCGCGCCGCCTTGAAGGGGGAACTTAATCATTTGCCCACGTCGCTGATGTTGCCTTTGGAGGCGTTGTTGTAGACGGTGCCTGGATCTTTTGCCTGACGGTAGCTTTCTAAGGCGGTCGTGCGGCGCATGCTGTAGACTGGACCCTCGGAGCGCGGTTGTGCGAGGTCTTGCGGGTTCGCCACCATCGCCGCCAAGTTGTGCTGCGTCGAACAACCAAGATTCCAATAGGGGCGGTTCTTCGAATGTTTCTGATCGGCCGTCGGGCCGAGATCGTCCGGCCACAGGCCGCAAGGGCCTGCCTGCGCCGCCATGCGTGGATAGTTCAGCCGCAGCGTCGCCATGCGCGTCGGATCGTCTGACCTGAATGGGCGCACCTCGATCGCACGGGCGGGAACGCCGGAACGGGTCAAGATCGAGCGAACCTCTCGCAGCGCGATCTTGGCGGCATGCGCATTCGACGTGCCGGACGGCAGGTCGATGATGAAGCCGCCCGTGCCCTCCTCACGCCAGGAGCGCACGAAAGCTGCGATCTCCGAGCGCTGCAGCGCCGTCAGCGAGCCGCGGCGTGTGCCGACAAAGACATCGAAGCTGCGTTCCGATTCCCGCACCACGATCGGATGCCTCAGCCGATAGTCGTTCGGCACCGAGGCGGTGGTGAGCGGCTCTTCTTGCCGCGCGCTGAACATGCAGCCGCCGCACGTCACCGTGAGGAGCGCGACCGCGAGGAGCTTCCGGGTCGCGCGAAGCACATCCGCGCGAGACCCGCTCATTTGCACTGTCATTGTTCCCACTCCCCCACGCGCTCAATCCAGGATGTAGCCGTATTGGCCACGATACGGCTTGCGCGGATTCGCGCTTCCGGCGACGCCATAGATCTTGTTGAATTTGCCGAGCAGGATCGCCGTCGGATCGGACGAGTCGACGAAGCCGTCGTCAGGCCGCGAGATATCCTTGGGTGCGACAGCACGCACGATGTACGGCGTCACGATGATGACGAGCTCGCTCTGCCGGTTGACGTAGTCGCGGCTCTTGAACAGCGTGCCGAGTATCGGCACTTGCATCAAACCGGGCAACCCGTTGATCGCCTGCTTCGTCTGCTCCTGGATGAGGCCCGCCATCGCGAGCGCGCCGCCGGAAGGAATCTCCACCGTCGTGTCGGCGCGGCGCACCCGGATCGAAGGAATGCTGATGCCGGCCTGGACCAGGGCGCCTTCGCTCGAAAGCTCCGACACCTCGGTATTGACCTTCAGGCTCATGCGCCCTTCCGACAGCACCACCGGCGTGAAGCTTAGGCTGATACCGAACTTCTTGAACGTGATCGTCGTTTGACAACTGCCGGTACCGGGATCGCAAGTGCGGCCCGTCGGGATCGGGAATTCGCCGCCGACAAGGAAGTTGGCATTTTCCCCAGAGATCGCCGTCAAGTTCGGCTCCGCAAGGGTGCGCATGACACCGGCGCGCTCCATGGCCTGAATCGTAGCGCTGATGGAGTTGGTGCCGCTCTTCCAGCCAGGCGAGAATGAAGTGCTGCTGATCGCGCCGTTGTTCGCCGAGAACGGATTCTCGGTGTTGAAATTCAGTACGGTGTTGCCGTAGCCGAGGCTGCCGTTGAAGTTGACGCCGAGCTGCTTGACGATGTCGCGCTGCACTTCCGCAACCGTCACCTTCAACATCACCTGGTCGCGTCCACGCACCGTGATCGCATTCACAATCTTGCTGCCCTCGGCAGCCGTCTGTGCGGTCGGAACATCGAGCAGGCGGGAAGCGATGTCGTAGGCCTGCTGCGCTTCTGCCGGGTTGTTCGCGACGCCTGTCAAAATGATGCCGTTGGCGCCCAACCCCTCGACGCGGATGTCCGCATGCGGAATCGCGTGGCGAATGGCCATACGGATACCGTTGAGGTCGCGCTTCACCGCCACGTCGAAGCCGGCGATCTGGCGACCTTCGCTGTCGAAGAAGAAGACGTTGGCCTGCCCGAGCTTGACGCCGATGATGTATGCGCGCCGCGCCGTGCGGACCACGGCGTTGGCGATAGTTGGGTCGGAGACGAGAACGTCCTTGGCGTCGCGCGGCAAGTCGACGACGAAGGACTTTCCGACCCCGAGCGCGACCTCGCGCAGCGGCACGTTGCTCCCCATCTTCATCGTCGGCTCTCTGGCCTGCGCCGGCGTGATGGACGGCGTTGCCGTCAGCGCCAGAAATGCCGCCGATGCCGCAATCGTCCAAGCTGCAAGCTTGTTTGTCATCGTGAACAATCCTTGACGCGTCATTTCGGCACCGCTGTCGTCACGACGCCGTAGCGAACCATGTTGATTCCGTTTTTCGCCGCGCGATCGTCATCGACGTTTTCATCGGTGCGGCTGGCATCGACGAGGCTGCGCAGCGCGAGCGACAGCGTGCCGAGCTGGCGTGACAGCACCAGCGTCTCGGCTTGCCGCGACGTGAGTTCGAGCGTCGCGGTCTTGCCGACAACGACCTTCTGTCCGTCCTTCTCTTCGATCGTCTGATCGATCGCGAGAACCTTGATGTTGCGCAGAATCGTGTCCGAGGTGAACGTCTCGCCCGATCCTCGCTTCTCTCCTTCGCGGTCCCGGCGCGTCAGGATGACGTCGACGTGATCGTTCGGCAGGATGAAGCCGCCGGCGCTCGTCTCCGCGGTGATTTCCGTCGAGACCGCGCGCATGCCGCTGGGCAGCATCGCCGCGAGGAATCCTGAGCCATTGCCCTTGATCAGCTTGGCTTCGCGCAAAGGCTCGCCCGGCGCGAACTGCGTGCGCGCGATCGAGCCCGTAAGTTTTTCAATGGCGTCCGGGTTGCCCGACTTGGTGATGAAGACGGAGCTGGCGGCCGACGCCGGCCACGTCTGCCAGTTCATGTCCGCTGCGGTCAAAATCTGCCCCATCGCAATGTCGCCCTTGGCGGCGAGCACCTCGACGGTGTCGATCTTCGCGACGGGTGGCGGGGCCGACGGCTTCTCGGAACGGCCGGCAAGAAGTGCAGCCAATCCTCCAGCAACAACGGCGACAGCGAGAACCACGATACGGGCGGGCTTCATACGCTTCACTTTCCCAGATGACTTGGAGGTCGCGACCCGACTTCCGTGGCTATTTGAACAGCCAATGGTCAATTCGTGGTTAATGACGAGTATCTAATCCGCGTTAACAGACCCTTACGTCGTTCGACCGCACGTTAAGAAACGAAAAAGCCCCGCTCACTGAGCGGGGCGCCTTTCTCGACAAGCCTACATGATCTTTCACATGACGATCTTCTGCATGAAGATCGTATCGGGATAAATCATCAGCGCCGCCGCCGCGAGCGCGATGCCGTAAGGCACCCCGGAATTATTGTCGTGCAGACGTTGGATCCAACTGTAACTGGAAAGGCTCGCCGGCAGCGGCCCTGTTCGGAACTTCAGGATCAACAGGGTGAGCGCGCCGCCAAGAAGCGATGCGTACAAAAGATACGGCATCACCTGATCGAACCCAAACCAGAGCGCGATCGCAGCCGCGATCTTGGCGTCGCCGCCGCCGATCCATCCGCGCGCGAAGCAAATAAATGCGCCGGCGAGAACAACTGCGGCAGCCAGGATATGACTGCCGATTTCGGCCCAACCCAGTCCGGCGAAAATCGCCAAGACGAAGAACGAGCCGGTCAGCGCGAGGACCAACCGGTTGGAAATCGTCATAGTGAGAAGATCGCTGGACGCGGCAAAAGCCATTGCCAGGGGAAAGAGGACGAGGATCAGCACATTGAGCATCATGATTCTCGTACTCCATTGCGACCGGAATCTGCGCCGATCGCGAAATCCAATGGCCGGATCACTTGAAGCCGGCCAGAACCTTTTCGAAGCTTCCCGCCACCGTCGTGCCGACGTTGAAAACGATCATGGTGATGGCGAGAAAGATGCCGCTCGCGATGAGCGAGTATTCAACGGCCGTAGCGCCGGCCTCGTCTTGCCGAAAGCGTGAAAGCAAACGGCGCATGATCCCTCTCCCACATGACAGCAACGACGACCGATTCGTTCGGCGCCGCACGGCAAAACCGGACGCCGCAAGGAGGCGGCGACCGGAATTACCTGCCGTTCGGGCGAGACTGACCGACTTACTTGTCGATCGCCGTCTTGATCTTGTCGAAGGTGGTGTTCAGCGTCGTACCGACCTGGCTGACGACCGCAATGATCGCAACCGAGATGCCAGCGGCAATGAGGCCGTATTCAATCGCGGTTGCACCAGACTCATCTTTGGCGAAGCGCGCAACGAGGTTCTTCATGACTTAACTCCTCTAGATCCACACCTAAACTGTTTGGCGGACCCGGCGGCCGATGTGTCCCGCCCATTCCGGACCGTGACGCGAATGTACCTGCGACATCTTGCGCCAAGGTTAATTTGAATGATGAAAGGCACAGTCTTCGGAAGAAAACCCTATGTGGTTAAAGAACCATTGCGACCATTCTATAAAGAATTGACCTTAGTTTTAGTAAAATTATCTTATGATTTATTCTGATACTTCTAAACCGCCGCAGACTATTTCTCTAAGTCTATCTTCGTCGGAATAACTTTCGACATCTTGGCCGCGGTGCGATCGACTGGCGAGGACCACGACGCCGGCTCCCGATCAACGTGCATTTGCACTTCATTCACCAATTTGCAGTCAACTTGCAGCGCGAACGCCGACGGTCTGCATGCCGCCGATCGCGGCGGCGCCCTCGAGTTGAATGGTCAGCCGGCAATGAAATCCGCTTTCATGATGCGCTTTTCCCGCACGCCGATGCTTACGCTCGCCGCGCTGGCCACGGTCCTCACCATTGCGCCGGCCCGTGCCGACAATGAAGCCCTCACGATCCCGCTCGATCAGGCAACGCTGATAAAGATGCCGGAGCGCCTGGCAACGCTGGTCATCGGCAACCCGCTGGTGGCCGATGTGTCCGTCCAGACGGGCGGCCTGCTCGTCGTCACCGGCAAGGGCTATGGTTCGACGAACCTGATCGCGCTCGACAAGAACGGCGCCGTCCTGCTGGAGAAGGCGGTCAACGTGATCGCCCCGCGTGAAAACCTGATGACGGTCTACAAAGGCGTCGATCGCGAGACCTATAGCTGCGCGCCGAACTGCCAGCCGCGCGTGACCCTCGGCGACGCGCCCAAGTATTTCAATGCCATTATCGGCCAGGAAGGCGTGCGCAACGCACAGGCGCAAGCACAGGCGAACCCGCCGCAGCGATAACAGGTCGGCGCGGACATCGCGACTGCGCGGAGCGTCACACCGCTCGGTACCTCGCCGCGAACACGCGGCATCGTAGCCACTCCGATTTCGCGCGGAATCACACTTCTATAATACGCCTTCGACGCCGCGGGCTTGCGGTTAACAAATCCTTACGAAGCCGCCCACGTTTTTCTGCGATGTCGGAAACGGTTCGCAAATAGGTGTTTGCTAAACATCATGACGCAGGCACGCGGCGGGCGTGCGATGCGGAGCATCAGGTCATGAACGGCGAGAGGAAAGGCTGCATTCGCGCCCTCAGGCGTCTGATCCGCATGACGCCGTTACGCCGCTTCACGCGCGAAGAGGATGGCACCTCCACCATCGAGTTCGCGATGGTGATAACCCCGTTTCTCGCCCTGCTTTTCGCCATCATGGAAACCGCCGTCGTCTTCCTGGCGGATCAAACGCTGGAGACGGCCGTCGCCGATTCAGCCCGCTTGATTATGACGGGACAGGCGCAGAAGCAGAATCTCGACCAGCAGACCTTCAAGAACTCCCTGTGCTCGCGCATCTACGCGCTGTTCGATTGTCAGGGCGGGATCATGATCGACGTCCGCACGGCAAAATCCTTCGGTGATGCGAACACAGGCAAGCCCATCGACGCCAACGGTAACCTGGTGAACAACTTCACCTACGATCCGGGAAAGGCCGGCGACATCGTCGTCGTGCGCGTGATGTATCAGTGGCCGGTCTGGGTTCCGGGCCTTGGCTTCGATCTCAGCAATATGGCCAACGGCAAGCGCCTGCTGATGGCCACCTCAGCATTCCGCAACGAGCCCTTCTAACCGCCAAAGACGAACAAGGCCGCGATGATTAAAATTTTCACGCAACGGTCTTTCGCACCCCAATGGCTGACGGCATTTGCCGCCGAGAACCGGGGCGCCGCCGCAATCGAATTCGCGATGCTGCTGCCGTTGATGATCACGCTCTATCTTGGTTGTGTGGAGTTCTCGCAGGCGATCAGCATCGATCGCAAGGTGTCTCTGACATCGCGCGTCCTGTCTGACCTCGTTGCGCAGACGACGAGTGTCAGCAACGACGACATGACCAACATCAAAAGCGCGGCGGCAGCAGTCACCGCACCGTATTCGACCACATATCTCACATTGAAAATTTCGAGCGTGAAGATCGACGCCAACAAGAACGCGAAAATCGTGTGGGGGGACGCGCTGAACACCACGGCACGGCAGAAGGGTGACAGCGTTACGATCCCCACCGGTTTGCTCGTTGCCAATACGACGCTGATCTGGGCGGAGGCGACGTACAGCTATACACCGACGATCGGCTACGTGATCACCGGGACGCTGCCGCTCCACGACGAGATCTATATGCGTCCGCGCCTTTCCGACTGCGTGCTGCGCCCGCCGAACGTGACCAGTTGCACTTGATGTTCGCTTGACGCTTGGCCGCCGATTCAGAAAGTCGGCACGCCTTCGATCCAGGTGCGGATGATGTGATGCGCGATCGCCATCGGCGGTGGCGTCGCCAGGCCGTCGGGATGGGTTCGCATCAGCAATGCAGCCGCCTCGTCGCGCGAGAACCAGCGCGCATCTTCCAGCTCATTGCGATCGACGACGATGTTGGTCGTGATCGCTTGCGCGTGGCAGCCGATCATCAGCGACATCGGGAACGGCCACGGCTGCGATGCGAGATAAGTGACGTATCCGCATTCGATACCGGCTTCCTCGTGCGTCTCGCGCCGCACCGCGGCTTCGATCGTTTCGCCGGGCTCGACGAAGCCCGCCAGGCACGACCACACCCCTTTGACGAATCGCGATTGGCGCCCGAGCAGACAGCGGTCACCGTCGATCGCGAGCATGATCACCACCGGATCGGTGCGCGGGAAGTGCTCGACCTTGCACGCCGGACAGACCCGCTTCCATCCGGCGCTGGCCGTTTGCGTTTCCGCCCCGCAATTGGCGCAGAAGCGATGGCGCGCGTGCCAGTGCAGCATCGCCTTCGCTTCGGCAAGCGTCGCGATGTCCTGCGTCGGCACGAGCCCCTGCACCGCGATCGAACGCAGATCGATGACGAAGAGATCGTCGCGCGCCTTGAGCCCATCCGCCGCCGCGGGATCGAGGGCGATGCCGAAGCGCGCGTCGCCATCGCGTAATCCGAGGAAGATCTTTCCCCGTACCGGCGCGAGCGCACGTGCGTCTTCGAGCGGCAGCAGCGGATCGAAACCCTCGCTGGCCTTGCGCATCACCACCCATTCGCCGGCGATGGCGTAGGCGTTAGCGATGCCGTTCGTCTCCTGCGCAGCGAGAAAGGCATGGTCCTCACGCCGCTCCGTCGCGCGGTCGATGGTGTTGCCGACATAACCGAGAACCGGCCGCGGGCCGAGATCGTAGGGAGAGGCGCCGGTGCGTGGCCGGCTTTCGGCCGCTGGATGTGTCATCGGAAAACCGTGATTTGAAAATGACGCCCGAACCGGACGCTTGCCGACCATATTACGACCCCGGCGGGACCGGTAGGGGCTCGCCGTCACGCGCCCCGTTCAGCGAGGAAAAGCCGCGCGCGCAAGGCGGCGGCGAGCGCCTCCTGTGCGCCCGCCGCATAAGGCTTCGCCGGCGCACGGCCCCAGACCGCATTGGGCCCCGCCGCGTCGCCGCGAAAACGCGCGATCACATGCACATGCAATTGCGGCACCGCATTGCCGAGCGCGGCGACGTTGAGCTTGTCGCAGCGCGTCCCGTCGCGCAGTGCACGCGAGATTTGCGTGATTTCCATCATCAACGCCGTTCGGTCCGCCTCCTCGAGATCGATGATCTCAACGATGCCTTCGCGCCTGGGCACCAGGATCAGCCAAGGATAGTTGGCGTCATTCATCAGCAGAACGCGGCCGAGCGGCAAATCGCCGAGCGTCAGCGTGTCGCGTTCGAGTTGTGGGTGAAGGGTCCAGGACAACGGTTTCCTCCAATCGAGCGCCATTCGGCGTCATTGCCGGGCATACCCCGTCGAGGACAGGCGTAAACGCCCTTTTGACCCGGCAATCGTCTTCTATCGCAGGGCTTTCTTCGCCTGATGGATGCGCGGGTCAAG
>JAFKKS010000130.1 GCA_017304555.1 Hyphomicrobiales bacterium | reverse complement strand
GATGCCTGAACATACGATACGCCGCGATCCTTGATCAGGCGCACCGCCTCAAGCTTGAACTCCCGCGTAAACTGACGCCTCTCCATGACCCACCTCCAGCTCCATCAAAACACCTAACTCGGTGTCTTCGGAACCGGGTGCAGGCCAATCGGAGAACGCTTCGTCCGCGAGTTCCTGGAAGTCCTTCATCGTGTCGCTCGCCAGCAAACGGATGGCTTGCCACGTCTCGTCGTCGAACTGCACTCGCTTTCCGGGCATCACTTATGCCCGTTTGCGCGTTGCCGCAGTCTGCTTGCGCCGCGGCTTTGTTTGAGAGGCGGCACGCCGCCGGGCCCGCGGCTCTCGATCGGGTAAGAGCCCTTCAGCCTTGATGCTGCGCTTGAGGGCATCCATCAGATCCACCACGTTGCTTTCCTTCGCCCGAACCGGCGCTTCGATTTTTTGTCCCTTGGCTTTCTTCTGAAGGAGGTCAACAAGCGCCTTTTCGTAACGGTCCTCGAACTTCTCCGGCTTGAAGTGGCCCGCCTTCGTCGAAACAATGTGTTTCGCGAGATCGAGCATTTCCTTCGGAATTTTCATGTCGGGAATGTCGTCAAAATAATCCGCCGGATCGCGCACCTCGTAAGGGTAACGCAGCAAGGTCCCCATCAGGCCTTTTTCGCGTGGCTGTAGTGCGATGACGTGTTCTCGCGACGTCAAAACGATCCGGCCAAGGGCCACCTTTCCCGTTGCCTCGACCGCATCGCGGATGGTGATAAAAGCGTCCTGTCCAGCTTTGCCTTCCGGCGCGATGAAGTACGGGCGAACGATGTACAAGTCGTCGATCTCTTCGCGAGGAACAAACTCGTCGATTTCGATCGTGCGTGTCGATTCCACCTCGATAGCTTCGAGCTCTTCCTTCTCGACCTGGATGTATTGCCCCTTCGACGCCTCGTATCCCTTGATGATGTCCCCGCTGTCGACCTCCTCTCCCGTCTCGGCGTCGACTTTCTTGTAGCGAATGCGGTTGCCGGTCTCGCTGTTGATCTGATGAAAGCTGATCTTTTCGCCATCGCCGGTCGCGGGGTAGAGCGCAATCGGGCATGAGACGAGGGAAAGACGAAGGTAACCCTTCCAGTAAGGGCGCGGGGACATAAGCTGATACTCCAAACACAACTTTTATAAGTCACGTTTCAACGCTTCGCCGCTACGGGCCGTTCCTAGATCGTCGTTGAGCAACGCATATTTGTTCGCTGGTGATGCCGCATTGCGAGATGCCCTTACGATGCAACCTTTTGCCTTCCCGCACGTTCAAGCAGCATATCGAACGAGATCAACTTGTTGCCTGCGTATGCGGCCATGAGCCCGGGAAAACTCCATGAATCAAATCATCTATCTCGTAGGCTTAGTCGTCGTGGTGATGGCAATTCTTACTTTTCTCGGCCTTCGCTGATATCGCCACAACAGAGGACCATCCCATGGCCACAACAACAGAAGTCGTCGTTGGCGTACCCCAGACCGGGGCCAGCGCACCACCGTCGATCGACTGGGGTGCCGTATTGGGCGGAGCGTTTGTCGCGTCCGCCCTGTCTTTTGTTCTCTTAAGTTTCGGCTCTTCGGCAGGCATCGCGTCGGTCTCACCGTGGAGCTACAATAATGCTTCCGCAAAGACTTTGGGGATCATCGCGGTTGCGTGGGTCCTGGTTTCGATGATCGGCAGCTTCTTGGCTGGCGGATACGTTGCCGGGCGCATGCGCAAGCCTGGCTACGAGACGACCGTTGGAGAACGTCAACTTCGAGACGGAATGCATGGTCTTGTTGTTTGGGGGCTCGGCATGGTGATCGGGGCCATCATTGCCGCCTTGGCGGTGACCTCAGCCATCCGTGGCGCGGCCAACGTAGCGACGTCTGCCGCCGCTACCGCGAGCGCAGCGGCCGCCGGCGCGGGAGCAACGCTTGCGGCGAATACGCCCGCCGATCAGGTGCGCGATTGGGTCGACAGTATGATGCGGTCGACGCCCCAAGCGGGGCAATCGACGCAGGCCGGCCGCACGGAAGATGATAGAGCTGAGGTCGGGCGTATCCTGTCACGCTCATGGACAAGCGGCGATGTCAGCCAGGACGATCGCAACTACTTGGCGCAACTTATCGCTGCTCGTGCGGGCGTTCCGGAAGACGAAGCCAAGAAGCGCGTCGACACTGCCGTGCAGCAGGTGAAGGAGGCTGTCACCGCGACGAAGGATGCCGCTGATAAGGCGCGCAAGTCGGCGGCGATCTTGGCATTCCTGCTTGGCGCGGCTTCGATTTGTGCAGCCGGCGCAGCGTACTGGGCGGCGGGCGCAGGCGGCGAACAACGTGACGAAGCGTTTCGTCCATTCGGTTAATCTAGGCCCCCTCAGAAATAGAAAGGGCGTGGCAGTAATCCGCGCCCTTTTATTATGCTACCCTCCTCAGTACCCAATGAATGGAGTGCCGACGGACTTATCGTCACCGGATCAGAAACGGACGTGTGCGTTCTGTTCACTGTGATGAGTGCAGTCGATCTCGGCTATCGTGTGATCCTCGTGCGGGATGCCGTGTGCAGTTCCTCCGATGCCGGCCACGAGGCACTCCTCTCTCTACCATCGTCGCTATAGCGAGCAGATCGAGATAGCCGATGCGCAAAATGTTCTGTCCCGTTGGCGATGAAGCAACATTGTACGCACGTCATCTGTTTGCTGAGGTCCTCCGCACGTCGCCGTCAAAGTACTGAGAGCCCGAAACTCGATCTAGCCGCAACCTTTCGCCAGTCTGCTTATCGGATTTTGGGTGGCTCGTCTCCGGCGCGCGAGCTTATCGGCACGAGCATTCCATCGCGGCTAGTCTGTGATCGAGGTTCGCGCGCCTGTTAGCTATACCCAAGTACAACGCTCCTGCGCACGTGTACAAAATCCGAGCCAGGTTAGGCGAGCGACCGCACTGCGCTCCTCGGTCTCGCGCGATCGGTGGCAAACCGTCCCAGTTACCATCCGTTGAGGCGGTCTGCTTTTTCGATCGGTATCCAGGCTGAACACAGCTACTGCGCCACTTCCGGTTACGGCTCGCTGCGCTACGAGATCGAGAGCATGCAGGAAATATAAGGCCAGGCGCTCGCGGAGGACGCCAAATGACGAGAAACGTCAGGATCAATTTTCATTGCCAAGGCACCCTGGATGGAATGTGCGGCTAATACGCGCTCATCAACGCGTTCACGGCGTGCAGGCGTTTAAGACCTACAGCGCACAGCACGCGATGCTGAACACATTTAATGCAGCGCTACCGAACCTATGCGCCTTCATCGCTGATATTACGGAGGCAGGCCTTCCCGCCTACGTCCATCCGACAACGACTCCGAGTTTATCGTGGTCTCTGTGCGGGATTTGTTTTGCCGCCGTCGGCGCCAGACCACCCAGTGGCGCAGTGCCGACTTTAAGCTAACATTCCAGGCGGATTATTCAGCGGAGGTTGTCAACAGGTCCAACCCTCTGTCTGCAGATAACGGTCATTGCCCGCGCCAGAATGTGATGCGTGCTTTCAGGCACGGCCACAAATCTATTTTTGCACGAACGAGCACGATTTTTGGAGGAAGCCCTCGGGCATCTTCGTCCACCTTGGACCATGGAGATGCCCGACGATGCGCCCGCTTAGTCACCCCGATTTTGAACCCCTGCTCACCGCGAAGGATGCGGCCCGGCTTTTGAGCCTGAGCACATCCTGGCTGGCGAAGTCACGACTTCGCGGCGATGGCCCGCGCTATCGCAAGGTCGGCCGGGCGGTGCGGTATGCGCCTTCGGATCTGCGCGAATACCTCAAAGCACGTGGACGCAACTCCACAAGTGAAGCCTGTTTGGAAAATCAGGGATGAGCGTTTCGGCGTGTGAGAACGCCACCCATAGCAACGTGGATCATGGCGGTTGAGACGTCGATGCGGCGCTCGTAATCGCGAACGGGCCTGCGCCCGCGGATCATCCACCCGAATGTTCGTTCGACCACCCAGCGGCGCGGCAGGACCTCGAAGCCCTTCTGACCGTCGCGACGACGGATGATTTCGAACACGAACTGGAGATAGGCCGCCTTGTCTATCAACTTCAGGCGGTCGTAGGCGGCGTCGGCGAAGAGATGCTTCACCCACGGCCAGCGTTTGCGGATCGCATTGAGGATCGCCTGCGCTCCTGCGCTGTCGGAGATGTCGGCGGTCGTCAGATTGACCATCAGCAACCGTCCGTCCGTGTCGACGGCGATATGGCGCTTGCGGCCGACGATCTTTTTGCCGGCGTCGTAACCGCGCGTCCCGGCATGTGGCGCTTTGATCGACTGGCTGTCGACCACCGCAGCCGATGGGCCTACTTCGCGACCTTGTCTTTCGCGGTCGAGCATGAGTTCGACGTCGTGGATCGTCTGAAACAGAAAGCGTCGCGCCAGTTCGCGGAACCAGCCGTAGACCGTTCTCCAATGACCGAAATGCACGGGCAGCATCCGCCGCCCGCAGCCCGAACGCACCAGATACCGAACGGCGTTGATTGAACAGGAGCTACCTATTCGCTTTCTGAATGTCTTCCAGACGAGAGCGTCTCTTTTAAGACATTGAAATAAAATTGTTTTTGGCTTAGAGACACAATACCCGTTTAGGCTTGCGAGGCCCCTCAGCGGGTTTGCGAGACCCGCTTAAGCGCGCCGGATTCGGACCAGGGTTGCGAGGCCTGATCCGGGGCGCGCGGGCCTCCTTGCGATCGGAGACCCAGCGCCTCCCGGGCGCTCCATGGGCGGCTTCTTGCGAAACCGCCGCCCCACCGCCTCGAGATGCGATGGGACATCCTGCAATGTGCATATTTTCCTATCGCGCGTCAAGGATCCTTCGCATTCATCCTTCAAGGCGCGCTGATGCGCGCACCTCAGGATGACGGAGAGAGGCGCCCCGTCATTCCGGCCAAGGCCGCGGAGCGGCCGCGAGCCGGAACCCAGAATCATCATGCTCTCGATGAGGATCGATCGAACCCGGAGCCGGAGAAAACGACGCGACGTCGCATTCTCTCGCTCCGTTGAGGATTCTGGATTCCGGGTCTCGCGCTCCGCGCTCGCCCGGAATGACGGAGAGGCACGCTGGCGGAATGACGCTAACGCACCGTCAGGACGATCTTGCCGGCAGCCTCGCGATCAAGAAGGCGGCGTAACGCCTTGCCGGCATCCTCCAGCGGATAAGTCTCGGTCACCGGTGGATTGACTTGGCCGGCTTCATACATGCGGCAAAGATCGGCGAAGGCGTATTGATCGACGGACGGCTTTTTCTCGCGATAGAAACTCCAAGAGAAGCCGATGATCGTCGCATTCTTCACCAGCACATGGTTTGCCGGCACGAGCTGCCGCTCGCCGGCGGCAAAACCCACAACGAGAATCCGCCCCTCGAAATTGATGCACTTCAGGGCCCAGCGGAAGGCGTCGCCGCCGACCGGATCGAAGACGACGTCGACGCCGCCGGTCAGGCTCTTGATCCGCGCGACGACGTCCTCGCGCGCGTAGTTGATCAAATGATCGGCGCCGTGCTTCGCGGCAAGATCGAGCTTCGCCGTCGAGCTTGCCGTCGCGATCACCGTCGCACCCAGGGCTTTGCCGACTTCGACCGCCGCGATGCCGACGCCGCCGCCGGCGCCGGTGACGAGCAGCACCTCGCCCGCCTTGAGCCCGGCGCGATATTGCAGCCCGACATGCGCCGTTCCGTAGGAGATCGGAAACGCCGCGGCCTTAACGAAATCCATGCCGCGCGGCATTGCGAATGTGTGCGCGGCCGGCATCACCGCCTCTTCCGCGAAATAGCCGTAGCGCGAATAGCCCACGATGCGGTCGCCCGGCCTCAACCCCTCGACGTCCGGCCCGGTCTCGATGACTTCGCCGCCCGCTTCCATGCCGGGAATGAAGGGCAGTTGCGGCTTGTGCTGGTACTGATCGGAGATGATGAGGGAATCGGCGAAATTCACCGCCGCCGCATGAACGCGGATGCGCACCTCGCCGGGGCCGGGCCGACGCGCCGGGATATCCGAGACGACGAGATCCTCTGGCTTGCAGTGGCGTTGAATCTGGATCGCGCGCATTCAATCCCTTCCTCTCGTCTCCGCCGGGTCGACGGAACGGCCTCTCATTGCATCCAATTCAGCATGCAGTATCGGCAGGCGCCGAACGGGTCAAGGACAGGCAAGGTCGGGGGAAAGGAAGCGCGAAGCGCCGCGCGCTTAAACGTGCTGGCCGCCGTTGATGTGGATTTCGGCGCCGTTCACGTAGGACGACGTCTCCGTGCACAGCACATAGATGATCTTCGCCACCTCGTCCGGCGTGCCGAGCCGCTTCATCGGAATCTGCTTGGCGACGATCTCGTCGGTTCCGGGCGAGAGGATCGCGGTGTCGATTTCGCCCGGCGCGATGGCGTTGACGCGCACGCCGACCGCGCCGAAGTCCGCCGCCATCTCGCGCGTCAGCGAGGCGAGCGCCGCCTTTGACGTGGCGTAGGCCGCGCCGGCGAACGGATGCACGCGCGAGCCGGCGATCGAGGTGACATTGACCACCGAGCCTTTCGCCGCCTTGAGTTCGTCGAGCAGCCCGCGCGCCAGCATGATCGGCGCAAAGAAATTGACGCGGAACACCTGCTCCCAAATGTCGAGGTTCGTGTCGATCGAACCCATGCGCGCGCCGCCCGCCGCCTTCGGCGAGATCGCCGCGTTGTTGACGAGCGCGTGCAACTCGCCGTTGTCGAGCCGCCGCTTGATCTCGGCGATCGCCTCGGCGGTGTTCTCGGGGTTGCCGAGATCGACCTGGATGTGATCCTCAGGGCCGGCCTCCCACGGGCAGTTCTCCGGAAAGCCTTGCCGCGAGCAGGTGATGACGCGCCATCCCGCCGCGGAGAAGCGCTTCACGGTGGCGTGGCCGATGCCGCGGCTCGCCCCTGTCAGAAGAAGGGTGCGGCGCGGCTCCTGGGACGGACGTTGAGGCATGCGGTGTCACTGATCCTGCTGGCGCTGTTCATACAGCGCGCGCGACCTTACCGGATTTTCACGGCAAATGCGCCGCCGCCGGACGCAGCGTCAAGGATAGAGCCGCGTCTTGGCCCAGACCTCGCCGGCCTTGGCGCGACGGTACTCCACCCGGTCGTGCAGGCGGAACGGCCGGTCATGCCAGAACTCCATCGCCACCGGCACGATGCGGAAGCCGGACCAGTGCGGCGGGCGCGGCACCGCGCCGATGGCGTATTTCGCGGTCGTCAGCGCAATCGCCTTCTCGAACGCCATACGGCTTTCCAGCGGCGACGACTGCTTGCTCGCCCAGGCGCCGATCTGCGAGCCGCGCGGGCGCGTCGCGAAATAGGCGTCGGCTTCGGCGTCGGTCACGCGCTCGACCGGCCCGCGCACACGCACTTGCCGCCGCAGCGACTTCCAGTGAAAGACGAGAGCCGCCTTCGGCTGCCCGGCCAGCTCCCTCGCCTTCTTGCTTTCAAGATTGGTGTAGAAAACGAAGCCGTGATCATCGACGCCTTTCAGCAGCACCATGCGCGCATCCGGCAGGCCGGTGTCGTCGACCGTCGCCAGCGTCATCGCATTCGGATCGTTCAGCTCGGACCTCTTCGCGTCCTCCATCCATTCGGCGAAAAGCGCGAAGGGCTCGGTGGCTTCGGTGAAGTCACCAGATGTTAACGGCTGTTGATGTTTCATGAATGCACGCAATTCGTAGACGTGAGTGAACGGCCGATGTGGGCCCGCGCAGGAAGAGTATATAGTCGAGCAGCGGCGACGTGCCTATGGCGCCCGCGACCGTCAGCCAAGCGTATCGCGCGCTACGTCCTGCTGGCCGCCCTCGCAATCCCCACCGGCGCCTGCAGCACGACCTATCAACTGGGCGGCCTCTTCGGCCAGGACGACACGCCGGCCACCACCGGATCGCTGTCGAGTCCCGCGGAGAAGAAATCGACCGTCGCAACGCTCGCCGGCGGCGACCTTGCGGCGGCCAAGGCCGTGGTCGCGCGGCTGTTCTCATTCGACCGCAAAGACCTCGCACTGCCTTGGGAGAATCCCAACACCGGCGCGCGCGGCACCATCACGCCGCTTGCCTCCGCCTACACCCAGGATGGCTTCACCTGCCACGACTTTCTCGCCAGCTACATCAAGGACGCCGCCGAGTCCTGGTATCAGGGCGGCGCCTGCCGCATCAAAAGCGGGCGCTGGGAAGTCCGCGAGATCAAGCCGCTGCGCCGGTCATAAGCGCCGCACGGTGGCGTTGCAGACTCGCCACACTCGTCCCACATTGAATGCGAACCTCCGCCCGGCGTCCGCCGGACGGCATTCCTTGTGACCACCGGAGCAGATGCCGATGCGTAACCCCTATGATGTCCTGGGGGTCAAGCCGAATGCAGGCCACGACGAAATCAAGAAGGCGTTTCGCCGGCTTGCGAAGAAGCTGCATCCGGACGCCAACAAGAACGATCCGAAGACGGCCGTGCGTTTCGCCGAACTCAACGCCGCCTACGAGATTGTCGGCGACGAGAAGAAGCGCAAGCAGTTCGACCGTGGCGAGATCGACGCCGAGGGCAAGCCGACCTTCCAGGGTTTCGAAGGTTTCGGCGGACATCCTGGCGCCGGCGGCCGCGGCCGGCAGGGCTCGCCGTTCGAGAGCTTCACCTTCAGCGCCGAGGATTTGCAGCGCGCGCGCGGCGGACGCGGCGGCGGCTTCGCCGGCTTCGAAGATATCCTGAGCGGCGTCTTCGGCGGCATGGCGGGCGGCCGCGCCGGCGCACGGCCGAATTTCGGTGGCGGCGGCTTTGGTGTCGAGGATATGCCCGCCACCGGACAGGACGTTGCCGGCGAGGTGACGATCTCGCTCGCGGAGGCGGCGCACGGCACCAAGACGCGCGTGCAGTTGCCGGCCGGCCGCGAGGTCGAGGTGAAGGTGCCGAGCGGCCTTAAGGACGGACAGCAGATCCGCCTCAAGGGTCAGGGTATGCCGGGACAAAGCGGCGGGCCGGCCGGCGACGTGCTGATCACGGTGCACATCGCACCGCATCCGCATTTCAGCGTCGACGGCAAGAACCTGCGCGTCGACATCCCGATCACGCTCTACGACGCTGTGCTCGGCGGCAAGGCGCGCGTGCCCACCCTCGATGGCGCGGTCGATCTCGCGATCCCCGCCGGCACCAATTCCGGCCGCACCTTCCGGCTCAAGGGCAAGGGAATGCCCGCCAAGACGGGAGCCGGCGACCTGCTTGCAACAACGCGCATCATGCTGCCGGAGAACTCCAATCCGGAGCTCGACAAGCTCATGCAGGCGTGGCGCGACACCAAGCCTTACAAGCCGCGCGGCGGGTTCGAGTAGGCACGGTCTCGGCCGCTAAGCCATCCTCAGTCGTCATGGCCGGGCTTGTCCCGGCCATCCACGTCTTGCTTGCTGCATATAGGAAGACGTGGATGCCCGGCATAAAGCCGGGCATGACGGAATTAAACTTTCGCGGGCGTGACAGTGTGCGGAAGTGGCGCCGCTACCGCGCCGCCGCCTTCATCGGCAGGCTCGAGCGCGTGGCGTCCTTGTCGATCTGCGCATAGGCGGTTTCCGCGACCTTCTGCAGCCGCTCGCGATCGGATGGCCCGCTCACGACGTAGGTCAGCGCGCCATCGATCCAATACACCGCGCCGAGCTTGCCGGCGGCGCGATAGCGCAGCGCCGTCTGCGCCGGCGCCGAGCGCGCGCAGTAGAGCGTGTAGCGCTCGCCGGACGGGCCCTCATACATGAAGAACGCCGCGGCGCCCTTCGGCCCCGGCAGCAACCGCCCGCCGACCAGCTTCAGGTTCAGGGCCTGCAGATCGGGCGCCACCACCTCATGCCCGACGCGCTTGGAGAGCCACTGCACCAGGTGCGCCTCTTCCGCGCCCGGCACTTCCACCGGGTGGCGCACCTCGACGACGTAAAGCTGATGCGCGTCGAGCGCGTCGGCTGTCACCGTCTTTGTGGCCGGGCCGCCTTCCCACGCGCCGCGGCCGATCCATCCTCCGGCGCCGCCAAGCAGCAGCGCCGCAACAACCGCGGCCGCGGCGAGCCGCGACCAGGGCCGCTCGTTTGCGATCAGACGATCGAGATCGAAGCGCGCCGGCACCGGCTCGCCGGCGACGCCGCCGTACCGCAGCCGGATAGCCTCAGCCTGATCGCGCCAAGCCGAGACGCGCGCCGCGTCGTCCGGATGCGACGCGAGCCAAGCCTCCACATCGCGAACGCGGTCCGGCGCCAACTCGCCGTCGACCAGGGCGTGAAGTTCGTCCTCTGTGATGGGGACGTTACGGTCCGTCATTCTCGTCCTCGGTTCACTTGATCCTCCTCAGCGCCGGCCGTTCGCCGTCGAGGTAGGACTTGATTTGCGTGCGCGCCCGCGCGAGCCGCGACATCACCGTTCCGATCGGCACGGTCTGAATCTCCGCGACCTCGCGGTAGCTCAAGCCCTCGAGCGTCACCAGGAGCAGCGCCGCGCGTTGTTCTTCCGTCAGCGTCGCCAAGGCGCGCTCAATGTCGCGGGCGCCAACTTCCGGCAGCGTCGGGCCGGCAAGGTCGTGATCCTCCACCGACACCACGGTCGGGCGTCGCGACAGCGCGCGCAACCGGTTGCGGTTGAGGTTCGTGATGATGGTGTAGAGCCACTTTCGAACGTCACCGCCATGAAAGAGGTGCTCGGACCGCAGCGCCCGCGTCAGCGTGTCCTGCACCAGATCATCCGCCGCATCGATTTCGCGCGTCAGCGCCCGCGCGTAGCGGCGCAGCGCGGGAATTGACGCTTCGATCCCTTGCCGGAACCCACTCACCGAAATGCCCCCGCCTGCACGTTTTGTCGCTTCACATGCCCTGCCGGGCGGACCGGGGCATTACGCTCGGCCGGCGCCCCCGCCGGCGAACGGAACCTCGCCCAAAAGAACAACCGGCAGGCAGGAATATTCCTGTTTTGCCCCCGGAACGTTACCCCTGTCCTTGAAGGGGCCCAAACCCTATGCCATAGGGTCCGCCCCGGCCGAGAACCGGCAAGAGCGAGGACCCATGGCTTCAACCTCCGACCTGATGCGCGGTAAACGCGGGCTCATCATGGGGGTCGCCAACAACCGGTCGATTGCCTGGGGCATCGCCAAGGCCTGCCGCGCGCATGGGGCCGAACTGGCCTTCACGTATCAGGGCGATGCGCTGAAGAAGCGGGTCGAGCCGCTGGCCGCGGAGCTGGACGGCCTGGTCGTCGGCCATTGCGACGTCACCGATTCAGCCTCGCTCGACGCGACGTTCGCCGTCATCGCCGAGAAATGGGGATCGCTCGATTTCCTCGTCCACGCCATCGCTTTTTCCGACAAAGACCAGCTTACCGGGCGTTATGTCGACACGACGCCGGAGAATTTCGCGCAGTCGCTGCAGATCAGCTGCTACTCGTTCACCGCCATCGCGCAGCGCGCCGAGAAGATGATGCCGAACGGCGGCTCACTCCTCACCCTCACCTATTACGGCGCCGAGAAGTGGATGCCGCACTACAACGTCATGGGCATCGCCAAGGCGGCGCTGGAGGCGTCCGTGCGCTACCTCGCGGCCGATCTCGGCGTGAAGAACATCCGCGTCAACGCCATCTCGGCCGGCCCGGTGAAGACGCTCGCGGCGGCGGGAATCGACGACTTCCGCTACATCCTGAAATGGAACGAACTGAACGCGCCGCTGCGCCGCACGATCACAATTGATGAAGTCGGTGACACAGCAGTTTACCTCGCCTCCGACATGGCGCGCGGCATGACCGGCGAAATCCTGCATGTCGATGCCGGCTATCATGTGCTCGGCATGAAGCACCCCGACGCGCCCGATATCGCCAAGAGCTAACGCCGGTCCCGGCCATCCATCACCCGGAGCAACTCCTGACCTCATCCTGAGGAGCGGCCGCAGGCCGCGTCTCGAAGGATGGACAGA
>JAFKKS010000036.1 GCA_017304555.1 Hyphomicrobiales bacterium | reverse complement strand
GAACGAGCACCGCTTCGCCGCGCGAGAGTGAGGAGACAAAGGGCGCCGGCGCCCTCCAGGCGATACCGGAGAGTTCGACGACCTTGCGGGCGAGGGAGTAGCCGTTCGAGTGCAGGCCGCTCGAAGCAATGCCGATAACGACATCGCCCGCCGCGATGTTCGGGCGCGGCAGCACCGCGTCGCGCTCGACGGCGCCGACCGCGAAGCCCGCGAGATCATAATCCTCGGTCCGGTAGAGGCCGGGCATTTCGGCGGTTTCGCCGCCGATCAAGGCGCAGCCGGCTTGCTGGCATCCATCCGCCACCCCGCGGACCACTTCCGCCGCTTGCTCGGCATCGAGTCGGCCGCAGGCGAAATAATCGAGGAAGATCAGTGGCTCAGCGCCTTGCACCACGAGGTCGTTGACCGACATGGCGACGAGGTCGATACCGATCGTGTCATGCTGGCCGGTTTCGATCGCGACCTTGAGCTTGGTGCCAACGCCATCAGTCGCCGCGACCAGGAGCGGGTCCTTGAAGCCGGCGCGCTTGGGGTCAAAAAATCCACCGAATCCGCCGATATCGGCATCGGCACCGGGCCGTGCCGTTGCGCGTATAAGGGGCTTGATGAGTTGCACGAGCCGGTTGCCGGCATCGATGTCGACGCCGGATTCAGCATAGGTCAGGCCTTTTTTCGCCTCGTTCATCGTGCCCCTCAGGTTCGCGCGGTGGTACGGCGGAATCGCCAGGCGCGCAATGGTGGAGGAAAGGTGACGCAGGGGAAGCGAAGCGCTTGGCAACCAGCCGGTACGGGTCTATGTGCCGCGCAAAAGAGCTTTCCGGGGGCTCATTGACGTGAATTTACCGAACTTGATTACGCTGGCTCGCATTCTACTCGTGCCGGTCGTGGTGTGGGCCATTGCTTCGGGCGAAATGCTGATCGCCTTCGTCGTGTTCGTCGTGGCGGGGATCAGCGACGCAGTCGACGGCTTTCTCGCCAAACGCTTCGATATGACGACCGAGATCGGCGCCTATCTCGATCCTCTGGCCGACAAAGCCTTGCTGGTCTCGATCTATATCGCTCTCGGCATCACCGGGAATGTTCCGCGCTGGCTTGTTATTCTGGTGGTGTCGCGGGACCTGATGATCATCGGCGCGGTCATCCTGTCGTGGCTGGTGAGCAAGCCGATCAACATCCGCCCGCTTGCGGTGTCGAAACTCAATACCGCCGCCCAGATTGTCTTTGCCGGACTGGTGCTCGGGTCGCTCGGCCTCGATTTCAATCCAGGGTGGGCGATGCCGGCCATGATGACGCTGGTGGCCGTGCTGACCTTGCTGTCGGTTGGCGCCTATCTGCGCGAATGGGTCCGCCACATGGGCGCCGATCAATCGAGCGCATAGCGGCGATACTTGCTAAGATCGTGCGAGCGCAGCGTATCGCGGGAGTTTGAAGCTTGGCAGGCACGGTGAGTCTGGGACGCCAGTACGCCTTTTGGATCGGCGCGCTCGTCATATTCGCCCTGCTGATCTGGCTGCTGCACGAGATCCTTCTGCCGTTCGTGGCCGGCATGGCGCTCGCCTACCTTTTCAATCCGCTAGCCAACCGCTTGGAGCGCATCGGCGTCAGCCGCATGCTGGCGTCGCTGATCATCATCGGCGTGTTTGTTCTGCTCTTCATTGTTTTGCTGCTGTTGATCGTTCCGGTTCTTGGTGGGCAACTCAGCGGATTCATGGAGAACCTGCCCGACTACGTGCGGCGCCTGCAGGCGGCGGTGGCCGATCCGAGCAGGCCGTGGTTGCAGCGTCTCGTCGGCGACAAGCGCGGCAATGTCGACGCCTCCTTCGGCGACGTCGTCAAGGAGGGCGCCGGCTGGCTGATGACGTTCGTCAAGTCGCTATGGTCGGGCGGGCAGGCGCTGATCTCGGTGCTCTCGCTGATGATCGTGACCCCTGT
>JAFKKS010000035.1 GCA_017304555.1 Hyphomicrobiales bacterium | reverse complement strand
GGCGTCCTCGGCATGCCGGGCATGACCGCTTACACCGGCCTCGACGAGATCGGTAAGCCGAAAGCTGGCGAGACCGTCGTTGTTGCGGCGGCCTCCGGCGCCGTCGGATCGGTCGTCGGGCAAATCGCCAAGCTCAAAGGCGCCCGCGCATATACGGGTCGAGCGAGAGCCAGAGCGTACGCAGGAGCATTTGCCCCGGTCCGGCTTGCGGCATCGCGAATTCCTCGCGGCGGAAGTCGGTTTCCTTCGGCTCGCCGACAGGGCGGGACGCGAGGACGATGCGCAGAGCGGATTGAGGCATCGTGGTCTCCATTGTCATGCGGCAACGGCGGAATGCGGGCCAGGGCAGCAATGCACCTCGACCGTGATGTGAGACAGACCGGGAATGCCGGAGAGGCGCGCTTTGTAGGTGTCGGGCGCTTGCGGATCATCCGCCACCACAGCGGCGATGACGCCGGTATGGCCCGGCCCGAGGCGCCATAGATGCAAGTCCGATACCCGGTCTGACCCGACTTCGAGGCGGCGGCGGATCGTTTCGGTCAGCGCCGGGCTCGGGACGGTATCGGCCAACACGCCGGCTGTTGTGCCAATGAGAGTCCACGACCAACGCGCAATGACAAGCGCGCCGACGATGCCGATAACGGGGTCGGGCCACGTCCAGCCGTATAGGTAACCGGCGAACAGCGCGATCAGGGCGAGCACCGATATGAGCGCGTCCGCGAGGACGTGGGTGTAGGCGGCGGTAAGGTTGGTATCGCCGTGAGAATGGTGATGATCCTCGTGATGATCGTGCCCGTGATCGTGATGGTGCGCATGATGGTGATGGTGCGCGTGAGCGTGATCGTCATGATCGAACAGGAGCCAGGCGCTGACGAGATTGACCGCGAGCCCGAGGAACGCGATCAGGATGGCCTCGCCGAAATGGATGGCGACTGGCGCGAACAAGCGCATCGTGGATTCGTAAGCGATGAGCACCGCGACGACGGCGAGAATCAAGGCACTGGCGAACGCCGCGAGTTCGCCGAGTTTACCGGTCCCGAAAGAGAAGCGGGGATCGTGCGCATGCGTGCGCGCGTAACGATAGGCGAACGCAGCAATGCCGATAGCTGTGGCGTGCGTCGACATGTGCCAGCCGTCCGCCAATAATGCCATGGAACCGAACACGCTGCCGGCAACGATCTCGGCAACCATCATGGCGACTGTCAGCCAGACGACAAGCCATGTCCGGCGTTCATTGGCGTCGTGACGTTCGCCGAGGAAAACGTGCTCGTGCGCCCATTGGTCGATCGAATGGCTGTGCATGGTCAATGCTCCGCTCTGCTTGCGGGCGATCAACCGAGCGCTTTCCTCAGCAGTCGAGCCGCAGCAACGGCCCGATCATAACTCAGAGCCGGGTCGGATAGTTCGGGCTCTCGCGGGTGATCGTCACGTCGTGAACGTGGCTCTCGGAGAGGCCAGCGCCGGAGATGCGCACGAACGTCGCCTTCTCGTGGAATTCCTGGAGCGTGCGCGCGCCGACATACCCCATAGCGGCGCGAAGTCCGCCGGCGAGCTGATGCACGATGTTGCCGACGGGGCCCTTGTAGGGCACCTGGCCTTCGACGCCTTCCGGCACGAGCTTGAGCGTGTCCTTGATGTCCTGCTGGAAGTAGCGATCAGCCGAGCCACGCGCCATCGCGCCGACGGAACCCATGCCGCGATAGGTCTTGTAGGAGCGCCCCTGATAGAGAAACACCTCGCCGGGCGTCTCGTCGGTGCCGGCAAGCAGCGAGCCGACCATCGCGCAGTCGGCGCCCGCGGCGAGCGCCTTGGCGAGATCGCCGGAATACTTGATGCCGCCGTCCGCGATCACCGGCGTGTCGGTTTCGCGGGCGACCTCGACGGCGTCCATGATGGCGGTGAGCTGCGGCACGCCGACGCCGGCGACGATGCGGGT
>JAFKKS010000129.1 GCA_017304555.1 Hyphomicrobiales bacterium | reverse complement strand
CCCGCCGCGGTCATGGACGAGCCCCGAGATCCGCGCGAGTGGAAGGCCGGACAGTTCCGCCAGCGCCTCTTCGAACAGGACGATATTTCCCGACAGAAGCGCGCGAAGGACGAGCCCCGGTGTAAGCTGACCGCTCTCGCGCAAATGACGAACGAGCGGCCGCATATCCGATTCCGCCGTCTCGGCGGCGAGCGTCACCGTGGCCTTCTCGCAAGCCTCCTGCGTGATCCGCGCGGCGCGCGCCTCGTCGAGCCAATGCCGCGCCGTGACGAATCCCGTCAGCGCCTGCGAGAGTTTGACGACCAGGATCTGCCGCGCAGCCGCTGGAAGGTCGTCACGCGACAGCAGCGATTCCCGGATCGCGGCGAGATGCCCGAAGCGCTCGATGATGCGGTCGAGTGAGAACGGCGCAATCAGCGCGTCCGGATTCTCGATCAGGATCAGGCACGCTTCGGCGGTTCCGACTTCCGCGATGGCGGCGGCAACGGCGCAGGGCAAATATTCACGCGCGGCGATGGCGGCCTGCCGCGGCGCATTGCCGGACCCGACAGTGTCGACGAGATCGGCGTCGAGGAATAACGGCGAGCGCTGCAAGACGACGGTCGCGATCTCGGGCTGATCGGACGCGAGAGCGAGGATGACAGCCGGCGGTGCATCCGGGCTTGCCGCGAGCGATTCCGCGAGCGCCAGGCGCACGAGCGGCGACGGGTCGTCGAGCAGCATGATCATCGCGCCTTCAGCGGCGGCGAGATCGTCCGGCGAAAGATCGGAATAGAGATAAGCCCGCGCCAAGGCGCTCGTCGCATCGGCGCGCGAGCCCGCCGACGCCGTCCGGATCCAGGTGAGAAATTGGCGAACGATCATGAAAAAGGCGATCCGCCGCGACGCGTTTCAATAACCGCCATGATGCGGCGTTCGGCTTAACAAAGCGTTCACCATAAACGCCTGAGGCGGCGTCTTTATTGGCGCACGCCTCAAGCCGGATCGGAGGCCGCTGCCTGGATGTCGCGATGCAGGAATTGGAAGAGGTTGAGCGGCTTGCCGACCTTGGCGCTGGCGGCCGGCGCTGCTTCCTCAGCGGCCGCCGTTCGCGCCGGAGCCGAGACGGTGAGCTTGGTCGGCGTATCCGGCCCCTGCCCGCCCCAGAAACGATTCACGGCTTCCGACACCGGCGCCCGATTGTCGGTGCGGAAAAGTCCGTAGAACGCCGGCTGGGTCTCGCCCGCGAAGGCCGCGCGCGCGACCGGAATGGCGTCCATCGCGGCGCTCGCCGCCGCCACCGACTGCGCTTCGCTGATACCGCGCGGGCGAGACGCCGGCATCGGCACTGCGGCAGCCGAGGTCATGGCATGCACGGCCTGCGGCGACATCGCCGCCGCGATCGCCGCGATCGCGTCCGGCGTTCGCGTCTTCTCGTGCTTCGCCACGAGTTGCGCATAGACCTGGGCGGAACTCTTTGCCGCGCCGTCCTTCGTGTAGAAAATCGAGCGGTTGACGCGCGCCGCGTGCGGGAACAGCGAAGCGGCCTGCGTGCCGGGACGCGTGGACGCCGACTTGATCAGTTTCACCGCGCCGCTCGCGCCCATGAAATGTGCGATGTAAAGCTCGCCGTCGGTCGGCTGGCGGCCGAGCTTCTTGTTCAGGAACGCCGCGTTGCTCTCGGTGAAGGCGCCCGCCATCGCCGCGGACGCTGCCGGATCGTTGCGGAGATTCATGATCGCCTTTCGACGCGAAGCATCGGGAACGACGAATTTGCCGCTTTGCGTCTGCACGATCGACTGCGCCACGTCGCTATAGCCGAGGCGCGGCCCCGCCTGCTTCATGGTGGCGAGCCAGGTCTGGTCGATGAACTGAAACAGTCCCTTCGCGGACGATGTCGCCGCCTGAGCCGTGGGGTTGAGATTGGATTCGCGCAGCGCCGTTTTCAAAAGATAGTCGAAGCTCGCGCCCGTCGCCTGCGCGGCGCTGCGAATGGCCCCCGTGATGCGGGAGGCAATCTCGGTGGTTGCTTCGACCAGCATCTTCGGCTCTCCGGCAATCGCCGCCCAATCGTGCGATTCCAGCGCACCGTGACCCTGGATGATTATGGTAAACGGTCGATTAACGCGGGTTGCGGCGACCCGCCCTCTCGCGGACTTGCCCACCGCGCATTTGTCTGAACATCCTTCCATTTGGAGGCTGCTAAACGGCCCAACCTATTGCCTGGAGACAACAATAATGGATCGCTCGTCCCCCACCCGTCATCCGCGCGGCGGGCTCTATTACGAGGATTTCACCGTCGGCGAAACCATCGCGCACGGCCTCACGCGCACCGTGACGCAGATGGACAACATGCTGTTCTCGAACATGACGCTCAATCCGCAGCCGCTGCATATCGACCGGCATTTCTGCGCGACCGAGACGGAATGGGGCCAGCCGATCGTGAACTCGCTGTTCACGCTCGGGCTGATGATCGGCATCTCCGTCAACGACACGACGGTCGGGACGACGATCGCCAATCTCGGGATGACGGACGTGAAATTCCCCGCCCCGGTGTTCGAGGGCGACACGGTGCGCGTGACGACCGACATCGTCTCCAAGCGCGAGTCGAAGTCGCGTAAGGGCGCCGGCATCGTCGAGTTCGTGCACAAGGCCTACAACCAGGACGGCAAGCTTGTGGCGGAATGCCGGCGGCAGGCCTTCATGCACATGCGGCCGCAATGAGCAGCGCCGTGCGTTCCCTCCTCTTCGTTCCGGGCGACAGCCCGCGCAAGATGGAAAAGGGCATGACGAGCGGCGCCGACGCGCTGATCGTCGATCTCGAAGATTCCGTCGGCGCCAATAACAAGGCCGGCGCGCGCGTTACCGCTGCGGCGTTCCTCAAGGAGACGATCCCGCAGGCGACACGGCCGCGCATCTACGTCCGCGTCAATGCGCTCGACACCGGACTGACCGACGACGACCTCGACGCCGTCGTCGGCGCCAAGCCGGACGGCATCCTGTTGCCGAAGGCGGAAGGCGGCGCGTCGGTGACGCATCTCGACGCCAAGATCACCGCACGAGAAGCGCGCGCCGGCATCGACGAGGGACACCTCAAGATCCTGGCGCTGGCAACGGAGACGGCGGCGGCGCTGTTTCAGGCCGGCACCTACGGCGGGTCGAGCCCGCGGCTCGAGGGACTCACCTGGGGCGCGGAGGATCTCTCCGCCGCGCTCGGCACCGAAACCAATCGCGATGCGCACGGCGAATTCACCGAGCCGTTCCGGTTCGCGCGGACGCTGTGCATCGCGGGTGCAGCCGCCGCCGGCATTCCGGCGATGGACACCGTCTACGTCGACTTCCGCAACGACGCCGGCCTGCGGCGCGAATGCGAGGAAGCACGGCGCGACGGCTTCACGTCCAAGTTCGCGATTCACCCAGCGCAGATCGTGATCATCAACGACGTGTTCACGCCCTCTCCGGAAGCGATCGCGGCGGCCGAAGGCGTCATCGCGGCGTTCGCCGCACAGCCGGGCGCCGGCGTCGTCGCCATCGGCGGCGTGATGTACGACGTGCCGCATCTGAAGCGCGCGCAGCGGCTGCTGTCGCGGGCCCGGCGATAGCGCTCGACCTTATACGGAGCCGTCATGGCCGGACTTGTTCCGGCCATCCACGCCTTACTTCCACTCAAGCAAGACGTGGATGCCCGCGACAAGCGCGGGCATGACGTCGCGATTGGTGCGACGCGCCTGAGAGAGCCGCCCTACTCCGCCGCGACGGTCGGCTTTGATGCTGCCGCTCCGACGCCGGTCGCGCGCGCGGCACCGAGGCGGCGCTCCTGGTCGACATAAGCGTGTGCGTCGAGGCTGTTGAACATTTCGAGCGTATCGACGTCGTCATCCGTCGGCTCGGTCAACGCGACATCGGTGTAGTCGAAGCGCTTCGGATCCTTCTTGATGCGCACATAGAGCTTGCGCACGCCGGCGTAGAGCGAGATCCAGCGAAACTGTTTGGCGAAGGATTCCGCGATGTAGCGCGGATAGAACGACCACACCGGCTCCATCGGCAAAGTGGAACGGCGATCGCGACGGTATTTCAGCCGGAAGAAACCGCCTTCCAGCGGATGCACATTCTCGATCTGAATGCAGCCGGTGAACCAGGTCAACAGGAACGCGGTGTTGCCGCCGCTCGCGCGCGTCGCTACCGCGCGGCGCAGAACCGTCTCCATGTGTGCGGGCGTGTAGTAGTTCTTCCACGCCAGTTCATAGGCTTGACGCCACTCCACGCGCGACATCTTCGGATGGTCGGCGGTGATGTGGAAGAGGTCGTATTTGTTGAGATCGTCGTCGACCGGGATGCCGGCGCGGAAAAGCTTCTGGTGATCTTCCGATCCCGGCAACGGTGTGAGGTAGAAGAACTCCAGGAGATCGACGGGCAATTCGCGCTTGATCACCTCGACATCGTGCAGGATCGACTCGCGCGTGTCGCTGGGGAAACCGAGGATATAGCCGGCATAGGTGATGACGCCGGCTTGCTTCCACGCCAGCAGCATCTTCCGGTACTCGGTGATCTTGTTCTGCTTCTTCTTCGCGGCCATGAGATTGGCCGGGTTGACGTTCTCGAGCCCGATGAAGACGCGCCGCACACCGGCACGCTTACTCTTGGAGACGAAGTTCGGAAGTTTGTGACAGAGCGTGTCGACCTGGATGATGATGCTGAACTGCAGGCCCTCGCCTTCGCGCAGCATGATCAGCCGATCGAGGATCGCTTCCCAGTCCTTGTTGCGTGCGAAGTTGTCGTCGGTGATGAAGAAGCGCCGCAGCCCCTGCGCCAAGTTCTTGCGCACGATCTCTTCGATGTCATCGGGCGAGCGTCGCCGCGACTTGCGGCCCTGCACGTTGATGATGGTGCAGAACGAGCACTGATACGGGCAGCCGCGGCCGGCATCGAAACTCGTCACTGCGCCGGCCGTCCTCCGCACACGCACCGCCGAGAGCATCGGCACCGGCGCGCCCTCGATGCCCGGCAGGTCGTTCATGAAATTGTAGAGTGGTTTCAGCGCCCCGGCATGCGCATCGCGCAGCACCTCATCAAGCCGGCCCTCCGCCTCGCCGGCAAAGATCGACACCCCCATCGCCTGCGCTTCCCGCAGCGCCGCGTCGTCGCCGCCGATCATGGAAATGACGCCGGACATATGGAAACCGCCGATGCCGACCTGGATGCCGCGGGCGCGCAGCTGACGGGCAATCGCGAGCGCGCGCGGCACCTGGTTGGTCTGCACGCCGACGAGCATCACCATGCCGGCGCCGGCGCGCTCGATCAGCCGCGCGAGCTGCTCCGGGCGGATACGGGTGTTGGTCTCGTCAAACGGATGGATGTCGATCGCGACGTCGTCGCCGAGAATCTTCTGCTCGGCGAGATCCTTGGCGATGCCGTAGACCGCCGCGAGCGAGTTCGAAGGGATGGCGGAGCGCAGCCATTGGATAACGTAACCTTCGTCATCGTAATGCGAGGGCTTCACGAGAACGAGGCAGAATCGCCGGCCGTGCGGCCCATCTGGCATGCTGTACGCCTCTCCGCTCCCCTTGCGGTTGGCTCCAGTCGTTCGGCAGTATAGGCGGAAAGGTGACGGCAATGCCAGCAAAGGTCACGCCGGCTGTGCGGCGGGACGTCGCGGCTGCCGTGATGGAGCCGCTATTTTTGCTCGACGAGGGAGAGCGCGGGCACGGTCTGCTCCGCGGAGCCGACCGGCACCGCACGATAGAAGCAGGAGCGCCGTCCGGTATGGCAGGCGCCGCCGCCCGCCTGCTCGACCTTGAGCCAGACGGCGTCCTGGTCGCAGTCGACGCGCATCTCGACGACACGCTGGACCTGGCCTGACGTCGCACCCTTGCGCCACAATTCCTGGCGCGAGCGGCTGTAGTACCAGGCATCTCCGGTCGCGATCGTCTTCGCCAGCGCTTCCGCGTTCATGTGCGCGACCATGAGCACATCGCCGCCGTGTACGTCGGTGGTGACGCAGGTGACGAGGCCGTTGGCGTCGAACTTGGGCGTCAGCACCGTACCCTCCTCGACGTCATGTTTGGCGCCCGGCGGAGGGAATGCGACGGCTGTCTCGCTCACGGCAACCTCATTCAGTTGCGACGGACTTTGCTTCAGCGTGCGGGCGTGCGCACCAGCGTCATGAAACGGACTTGCGCGGCAGGGTCGGTCCGGAACGCACCGGTGAACTTGGTCGTCACGGTTGTCGATCCGTTTGTCCGTACGCCGCGCATCGACATGCAGGAGTGCCGCGCCTCGAGCATCACGGCGACGCCGCGCGGCTTCAGGAAGACGTCGATCGCGGTCGCGATCTGATCGGTCAGATGCTCTTGCGTTTGCAAACGGTGAGCGAAAAGCTCGACCAGCCGTGCCAGCTTCGACAAGCCGACCACACCATCCACCGGCAGATACGCGATATGGGCGTGACCATCGAACGCCATCATGTGGTGTTCGCAATGCGAGGTGAAGGGGATGTCCTTCACCAGCACCATGTCGTCGTAGGTGCCGACCTCGGAGAAGGTCCGATCGAGCAGCTCGGCCGGGCACTCCTTGTAACCGCGGAAGAGTTCGTCATAGGCGCGCACGACGCGCTTCGGGGTCTCGAGGAGCCCTTCGCGCTCGGGGTCATCCCCGGCATATGCGATCAAGGTCCGCACCGCCGCCTCGGCCGCCTCGCGGGAGGGGCGTGGGCCGCGCGGCGTCGGTGCGGCGCGCAGGCTTTCAGGCAAAACGGTACGATCGAGCGACTTCACAAAAGCGTCCATAGCGGTCTCCGTGCGACCGTCGCCACGGATAACCGGGCGGCGGATGTGTCACCGGCGAGCCGCCACCCGAACACGCCGTAGCGCAATCGGAGGAACAGACGCCTCATTCCGGACATTTCGGGCGCCTTTCGGCGCCCGGCGATCGAACGGCCTTTCGCGCCGCCCAGTCGACATCCTATATATCGTTTAACTCTTGCCGTTCAATTGGAGGCCGCCACGGCCCCTTCCGCCATGCTCAACGACGTTTACAACGCACGCATTCTCGACCTTGCCGGCAACATTCCCAGCATCGGCCGCCTCGAAAAGCCCGACGCCAGCGCCACGGCCCACTCCAAGCTCTGCGGCTCGACCGTGACCGTGGACCTGCGCATGGAAGGCGATGTGGTGACGGACTTCGCGCATGACGTGAAGGCCTGCGCGCTCGGGCAAGCCTCGTCCTCGATCATGGCGCGGCATGTGGTCGGGTCGAATGCGGCCGAGTTGCGCGCACTGCGCGAGACGGTGCGCAAGATGCTGAAGGAAAGCGGCGCACCGCCACAAGGCAAATGGGCGGACATCGCGGTGCTGGAGCCGGTCCGCGACTACAAGGCCCGCCATGCCTCCACACTGCTGACGTTCGACGCGGTGGTGTCGGCGATCGACAAGATCGAGGCGAAGCGGCGGGAAGACGCACTCGTCACGCAGACTTCGTCCTGAGGGGCTGTCGCTCCGCTTCGTCATCCTTGTCTGGACTGGATGGGGTGGACTTAGACAAAGATTTTTCCGTCATGGCCGGGCTTGTCCCGGCCATCCACGTCTTTCTTGCATCCTTGAAGAAAAGACGTGGATGCCCGCAACAAGTGCGGGCATGACGGCGCTAGGAAGAATGGTGGCCTGAGTGAGTTATCGCGCGCAGTCGCTCGCCCATTGCGGATAGGCCTGCGCAAGCCCTGTCCCGCCAACGCGGATGCTCGTGCGGACGTTGCCGATGGTCTTGGTCCCGATCGTCAACGTGCCGGCGGGATCGTCGCGCATCTTCTCGATCACGGCGGCGGGCACCTGGGCCGTGGCCCGCGAGCGGATTTCGCGCGATGCCGGGTCGGGCTTCGAAGTCTCGACTTTCAGCGTTGTGCGGCGACCGTCGATCCAGAACGTCACGTCCTTCAACGGCGCCGAGGCGTCCGAGATATCGCCGACCGAGCGGTTCTCGAGATAAGCAAGCCGGTAGCTGCTCTGCCCCTTCCCGCACGACAGCGAGATTTCGAAATGTCCGATCGAGTCGCCCTCCCGCGTGAGCGGGTGGCGCCGCACCAGTTCGTGCCGGCCTTCTTTGCCCAACATCCAGCCGCGTTCGGCAACGCCGGTCCGCACCGTTTGTGTCTCACGCGCTGGCGGCGCGACGGTGCCGGAGGTCGGGGCTTCCGCAACTACTTCGTCGCTCTGCAAGCGCAAGCGGCGCAGTTCCGCCTGGCTCAGCGCGCGCAGCCGCTCCCAGGGCGGGATGCGCATCGCGAGTTCGAACAGCTCGATGTCAGCGCCCATGTCGACCGTGTAGCGGGCGATCCGCCCGACATCGCGCTGGATGCGCACGATCTCTTCTGCGGTATAGGAGTCGGCGTTGGCGTCGTAACGCTTGCTGCCCGGCCAAATCTGATGGACCAGAATGCGGGCGTCCGGCGGGACATCCCGCTGCACGCCACCGAGGAGCACAAAGACGCACATGGACGCGCATTCACCGCCCGGCATCCGCTTCGCGCGCGGCTCATTCCCCGGAGTGCTCGTCAGCACACGGGTGCGTCCCACCGTCGTCTTGAGGCCGAACTCACGGATCTTGCGGCCGAGATCGAGGCTTCCGACCACCGAACCACCGCCCGAGTCGAGCACCATCGTGGCGCCGCGAACGTCCCGGACCTTGGTGAAGAATTCGAAATCGCGCGCAGTATCGCTGGTGATCGGGCCGACGGCCGCGATCCACTCACGGCAATCGCTGCGGCAGGTGGAGGCGGGCCCTTCTTTCACCCACTCGAAGCGCATCGAGGGCGGATCGCCTGCAGGCGGGGTCTCCGCCAGCGCGCCCCCCGTCAAAGCAAAAAGGATCATCACCGCAACGGCGCGGTACGACATCGGCGGTCTCCAGCCCCCAATTCCCGGCTGAAAAACTCTGCAAGATTCAGCCTAAACAAAAAAGCAATATCAATGGAACCAGGCGCCGGAGACGTGAGTTGTTGATTTCTGTGCTGCGGAAGACACAGGTTCGAGCGGCTGCGCCACACCACGTTACTAGCGTGGCCGGAGGCCGCCATGGGGCGCGATAAATCATCCGCCGGCGGCGGCCTGTGGGCCGCTCTCCTCCGGGCCCCGAGAGGCATCGGACGCGTCTTGATCGCGGTCTACCGGCACACGCTCTCGCCTCTCGTCGGCTATGAGTGCCGGCACCTGCCGACGTGCTCGCAATACGGCGACGAAGCGCTCCAGCGGTTCGGCCTGTGGGCCGGCGGATGGATGACCCTGGCGCGGCTTTGCCGGTGTCATCCTTTCGGCACGTCGGGGCTGGATTTCGTGCCGCTTTCGTTGCCCGCCGGCGCACGCTGGTATATGCCCTGGCGCTACGGGCGCTGGCGCGGAACCAATGCCACCCCGCAGACGCCGCTTGTCCCGCCGGATTCCGCAAGCCGCGCGCTCTGAATCAAAACCTCACCGGCATCAATCGCTTACCTGCATCTGTTCGCAGGAGTGAGCAGGAGACAACATGATTGCGCTGACTTTCCCCGACGGGGCCCGTCGGGAATTCCCCCAAGGCATCACCGGTCTCGACGTCGCCAAAGGCATCTCGCCGTCGCTCGCGAAGCGCACGGTCGCCATGGTGCTCGACGGCGCCATCGCCGACCTCGGCGACCCGATCGAGGCGGACGCCAAGATCGAATTTCTCAACCGCGACGACCCGCGCGCGCTGGAACTCATCCGGCATGACGCAGCGCACGTCCTCGCCGAAGCGGTGCAGTCGCTCTGGCCCGGCACGCAAGTGACGATCGGCCCGGTGATCGAGAACGGCTTCTACTACGACTTCTTCCGCAACGAGCCCTTCTCGCTCGAGGATTTTCCCGCGATCGAGAAGAAGATGCGCGAGATCATCGCGCGCGATAAGCCGTTCACGAAGGAGGTCTGGTCGCGCGACGAGACGAAGCGCGTCTTCCGCGACAAGGGCGAGAAGTTCAAGGTCGAACTGGTTGACGCCATCCCCGGCAACGAGCCGATCAAGATCTACAATCAGGGCGAATGGTTCGATCTCTGCCGCGGCCCGCACATGACCTCGACGGGCAAGATCGGCAGCGCCTTCAAGCTGATGAAGGTCGCGGGCGCCTATTGGCGCGGGGACAGCAACAACCCGATGCTGACCCGCATCTACGGCACCGCCTTCGCGAAGCAGGAAGATCTCGACGCCTACGTGCATCAACTCGAGGAAGCGGAGAAGCGCGACCACCGCCGTCTCGGCCGCGAGATGAACCTCTTCCATTTCCAGGAGGAAGGACCAGGCGTCGTCTTCTGGCACCCGAAAGGCTGGTCGGTGTTCCAGTCGATCGTCGCCTATATGCGCCGCCGCCTCGCTGCGGACTACGCCGAGGTCAACGCGCCGCAGATGCTCGACAAGTCACTGTGGGAAACGTCAGGGCATTGGGACTGGTATCGCGAGAATATGTTCGCGGCGCAGTCCGCCGGCGACGAAGCGGAAGACAAGCGCTGGTTCGCGATCAAGCCGATGAACTGCCCGGGACACGTCCTGATCTTCAAGCATGGCTTGAGGAGCTACCGCGAGCTGCCGCTGCGCTTTGCGGAATTCGGCATCGTGCATCGCTACGAGCCGTCCGGCGCCATGCACGGTCTGATGCGCGTGCGCGGCTTCACGCAGGACGACGCGCATATCTTCTGCACCGAAGAGCAACTCGCCGAAGAGTGCCTCAAGATCAACGATCTGATCCTGTCGACCTATGCTGACTTCGGCTTCGAAAGCGACCTCGTGGTGAAGCTCTCCACCCGCCCCGAGAAGCGCGTCGGTTCCGACGCGTCGTGGGATCACGCCGAGGCGGTGATGACCCGGGTGCTCGAACAGATCGCGGCCCGCTCCGGCAACCGGATCAAGACCTCGATCAATCCCGGCGAAGGCGCATTCTACGGGCCGAAGTTCGAGTACGTCCTGCGCGACGCCATCGGCCGCGACTGGCAATGCGGCACGACGCAGGTCGACTTCAACCTGCCGGAGCGTTTCGGCGCCTTCTATATCGACGCCGACGGGCAGAAGAAGATGCCGGTGATGGTGCACCGGGCGATCTGTGGTTCGATGGAGCGCTTCCTCGGTATCCTCATCGAACACCACGCCGGACACTTCCCGCTCTGGCTGGCGCCGGTGCAGGCGGTCGTCGCAACCATCACGGCGGATGGCGACGACTACGCGCACGAAGTCATTGCGGCGGCGAGAAAGCGCGGCCTGCGGGTCGAGGCGGACCTGCGCAACGAGAAGATCAACTACAAGGTCCGTGAGCACTCGCTGGCGAAGGTCCCGGCCATGCTCGTCGTCGGCAAGAAGGAAGCGGCCGAGCGCACCGTGTCGATCCGCCGCCTCGGCAGCCAGGCGCAGACTGTCCTACCGTTGGAGCAGGCGCTGGCCGCGCTCGTCGAAGAAGCCGTGCCGCCCGACCTCGCCGGAGCAAGAAAGGCCGCATGACATGAGCGCCCTTCCCGCATTGGACGACCCACAAGCGCTTGCCGCTTACGTCAAGGGCAACCTGTTCGTCTCGCTGATCTCGGACGTGCTCGACGGCCTCGGCCATCGCGATCAGGCGCTGCCGTCGCGCATCCGCCCGCTGGATGAGGAAACGGTGCTGTTCGGCCGGGCACGCACCGGCAACTACCGCGACGTCTACGAGGTGCCGACCAATCGCAATCCTTACGAACTTGAGATCGCCTTGATCGACGATCTCAAGCCGGGGGAAGTGCCGGTGCTCGCCTGCGGCACGTCGGGACGCATCGCACCGTGGGGCGGCCTGCTTACCACCGCGGCGCGGGCGCGCGGCGCGACCGGCTGCCTGACGGACGGCTTCGTGCGCGACATCCGCACGATCCGGAAATTCGGCTTTCCGGTCTTCCACGGTGGCATCGGTCCACTCGACTCGAAGGGCCGCGGCGAAGTGGCGGAGATCGACATTCCGGTGAATGTCGCCGGCGTGCGCGTCGCGCCGGGCGATCTCGTGTTCGGCGACGCCGATGGTG
>JAFKKS010000128.1 GCA_017304555.1 Hyphomicrobiales bacterium | reverse complement strand
CGCGAGAGCGAGGCCGGCCTGCGGGCTCGCGATGGCGCGAGGAAAAAGCGAGCCGGCAAGCGCGAAGGCCGTGCGCGGCGCGGGTTTGAGGAACTGAACCAAACTGTCCAGTCGTGCCGCATGATGCTCTCGCAGCGCGGTGATGCGCTGGTGCAAGCCGAAATAAGGCTCGCCGTGTGACGGCAGGACGAACGCGTCCTGCGGGAGGGTGAGGAAGCGGTCGAAGGAGTCGAGATAAGTCCCCAGCGGATTGCCGCGCGGGCCATTGGAGAACACGCCGATGACGGGGCTGATGCGCGGAAGAATGTGATCGCCGGCAATGAGAATATTGGCTTCTTCGCTATAAAGCGCCGCATGCGCGGGGGCGTGGCCGCCGGCAACCATGACGCGCCACGTCAGCGATCCGAGACGGATACGATCTTCATCGTTGACTGGATCGTACGTCTCCGGCTGCGGGCCCATATGCGTCATTGACGACCGGTATTCCGCATCGAGCTGAGCGGCCTGTTCAGCCGGTACGCCGTGGCGCTGCAAAAAAGCCTTTCGCCGAAAACTTGATTCCTCTATCTCGGCGGCGGTTTCACACGCTTGCAGGTATTCCTTGTCCGTCAGCGAGAAGCGGGTGCCGAAACGGTCAACGAATAATGCCGAACAGCCGACGTGGTCGACGTGTCCGTGAGTGCCGAACAACCTGCGCGGACCTCGTCCCATCTGAGTTCGATCGACCAGTTGCTCCCAGGCCGTGATGGTTTCGGTGTTGTTGCAGCCGCAATCGATAAGGTCCCAGGCGGCTCCATCCGGCAATATCCAAGCGTTCATCGTCTTGAGCGGAAAGGGAATGGGAATGACGACGCGGCGGACGGTGCGAAGGTCACCGGCTGGGCCGATCGCAAAGGTCGTCGTTGGACTGAGATGATGCTGTATCTGCAAGGCCGTACTTTCAAAGTCTGGTTGTGCGCCGAGACGAGCCGGCAGCGGGGGAGGCTTCAGGCTTGTCACTAAGCGCCTCCGAGCGCTAGTGCTACATTCTTCACCAGAAATGAAACGCTGTTCCAATTTCCACACAGTTCTGCTGTTATTGCAAGTGATGCCGGCCGGCATGATGGAGCGCGACGATGCCCAACTATCAAGATCTGCTCTTCGAAGTTTCGGACCAAATCGCAACCATCGCGATCAATCGCCCGAAGACCTTGAACGCTATCACCGACATCACGATCCGGGAGTTGGAGGAGGCCATCGTCGAGGCCGGGAATCGCCATGACGTCGGCGTTCTGGTTCTGACAGGCGTCGGTGAGCGCGCGTTTTCGGCAGGCGGTGACGTGAATTGGGAAGCAGATGGTGGCCTTCGTGAATTGGATTTCAAGATCAACCGCATGTTGGCGGATTGCCCGAAGCCGATCATCGCGCGCGTGAACGGCTACGCGATCGCTTCCGGAAATCACATGGCCTATTACTGTGATTTCACGATTGCGGCCGAGCATGCGATTTTCGGCCAGAACGGCCCGCGCATCGGCTCGCCGGCCGCGGGCCACATCGTCGCGCACCTTGCTCATATCGTTGGACACAAACGTGCGCGGGAAATGTGGATGCTGGCGCGGCGCTACACCGCCGCGCAGATGTTGGAGTGGGGGCTTGTCAACGCAGTCGTTCCGAAGGAGCAGCTCGACCCCGAGGTGAGGCGTTGGTGCGACGAGTTGCTGGCGCTGAGCCCTACATGCCTAAAGATATTGAAGCAGTCCTTCCGTCGCGTCATGGACCTGACGGAGCCCCGGGACGTCGTCAACGCCATTGCGCCCAATTATTTCGATACTGGTGAGCAACAGGAGGGTGCCGACGCCTTTCTCGAGAAGCGCAAGCCCGATTTCCGCCGTTGGCGTTGAGGGGCCGACAATCCAGTGCCGTTGAAGAGCTAGGCTGACGGCAAACGTCAGTCCTGAGAAGCCGCCGCCAACAAATGCCGACAACGCTGCCGTGTCTGACGTGGTGCATCCGGACAAAGGCCCAAGTCGGATTGACAGCGCGCCTGCTGATGGAGGATCGAAATATTGTTAGTGCTGTGTCCGATCGCCGAATAAACTCGGGGGCGATCGTTGACTTCGGCCTCCTTCAGCATCTTTCGTGCGATCTATGTCGGCGAAGGATATCTCAAGCAGGCAAGCTGATTAGATGGCCGCTGTCGATGTGCTCGACCACACGTTTGCGCGAATCCGCTGCACGGCCGCCGACTGCCGGCAATTCTCCGTAAGCCGCCCGGATTCCATCGGTGTTGATGTGGACGGCATGGTCGGACATGAGATTGTTGCGAAAGGGAACTTCGCAAGCCCTCATCAGCCGCGCTGGATCAAACTCGTTCGTCACGAAGAGATATTGAAATTTTTGGTTCGCCGATTCAGCGTTGCCCACGAAGATAACTTCGCAGCGTCGATCCTAACGTCCCGTCACAAGAGAATGCGGACATTCTTCTTCCCTAGAAACAACCGTACGGCTCCATGCCTAGCAAAATCTGCACGCCATCAGTCGGATTATTATTGCAGACGCTCGTCTAGCTTTTATCGTCGTTCTTTTCGAAAACCAGGCGGTCGATGGCAATCAGGCGTGCGAAAATACTCAGCGATGCCGAGATCGATGCGCTGCGCGTCTTTGCATGGAATTCGCGCAAGCCACTTCGCAACGACGTCATGGTTCTGTTGTCGGTGAAGGCGGGTCTGCGAGCAAAAGAAATCGCGGCGTTAGCATCGAAGGGAGGGCGCGGTCGCATTGTCCCGACCCATCCGGATTTAGTTACGGCGTTGCATGCGTTAGCCGCCGATGTGGACACCCACGGTCCTGTTATTGCGTCGGAGCGCGGCGGGCCAATGTTACCGGTCAACATCGTACATTGGTTCGCGCGGGCGTGTCGGGCGCGCCACGAGCTTCCCTTGATTTACTAATGCTTTCCGGCGTTAGTAGCGCCCTCAAGAGCTCCTCGGGCCAGCCGGTCTAGGGTCACACGAGAAGAGCTTTCGCCGATGGCAAGCCGCCGTAACCGAGACGGCCGCGCAGTCGTGCTCGACCGGCGCGACAACAACGACTTGACTGGGCGCCGAGGCTGATAGGCTTGTTCGCTGACAGACGCTCCAACAATTTCGAGGGCGAACTATGACTTCACTCATTCTCGTTGCCGGTGGCACAGGCACGTTGGGCGCGACGTCGTCTCGGGCCTTCGACAAGCTGGCGGCAATATCCGACAGGCCAGGCTGCGGGCGATGAGGTCGTCGTGATCAGCGGCGGAATGAGAGGGTAGTTGGCTTTATGGCACCTGACGTGAGCGCGACTGGCCGTCAAAGCACCACCGGTTTGCGTCGGTTCCTGGATCTCCAGCAGCAGCGCGATTGGATGCAGGGCAAGACGATCCCACGCGACGCCGACGAGCGCTCAGAGTCCCTGGAATTGCGTCTCAAATACGTCCCGCGGTTTGAGAAGCTGCGGCGCTTGCCGCAGGCGCACGAGGTCCTGGAGATTCTCCGACGCTACGGCCGCAGCTGCATCCCGATCCCGCGCCGGACCGAGCGGCATTACTGGTCGGTTTCCTGTCTGCCGTCGACCTCCGACAAGCCGCTCATCCGCGTCAATGCGAGTTGGATGGAGCTTTTCACGCTCTATGCCGACGGCGAGGGCATCCGCGCGAGGTTCATAGTGCCCCTCTCTGAATTCACCGCCGACCATTCACGCGATCAGGGCGAAGTGGACGAAGCTTTTCTTGAGCGCTGTGTCGTAACGCCGGAAGATGTCGGCTATTTCTTCCCCCGTGGCGAGGACATATTCGGCATCAAGTCCGCGGTTTCTCCTCGATCGGCAAATTCCTCGCGGCGCGCCGTGCGTTGCGGGCTATCCGGGCGTTCAACCTGACCCACATGAACCGGGGTCGGAACGCCTATCAGGCAAGCCACTGCTACAGCCTGGCCGATCATATGCTGAGTGACGAGGGACGCTGAATAAACTTCGACGTCGCAATTAACCACGACTCGCGAGTTTTGTTGGCAGGCTTTAGGACTTCGTTAAGGATGCGGGAACCGTAAATCGAAGCGTCGAGAGGTCCCGATGGTGACGATTTCCGCCGAAGGAAAAGGCGAAAACACAACGACGAAGAAGGCCGTCGAAGACGACGTGCGTGATCTCATCCAGCGCGAGCTCATGCCCGCGGCAAAGCCGGGCGCCTCGGCGTCTGCGCAGCAGCCGTCGCCGCCGCTGGCTCCTTCCTTTCAGAGCGCAGGCGCAACGACGATCGACGCCATCGAGCGCCTCATCAGCGAATTGCAAGAGACGCGCGAGTATCTGAAGAATGAAGGCGACCGCATCGCGCGCGCGACCGAGCGGTACGAGAAGATGACGCAGAACGCCGCGGCGTCGGTCGAGATCATCTCCGACACCATTCATCGCTGGCGCAAGAGCGGCTTTTCCTGAGCGCGAAGGGCGGCGCGTTTGCGGGCGCAAGCCGCTCAAGGCTCTCCGAACATCTCGTTGCGCCGGCGCTCGGATTCCTCCGCGTAGCGGCGTAGCGTATGCGCTTCCGTCAACATGCCGACGACGTGGCGATTCTGGATCGAGTCCACGACTGCGAGTGATTCTGCCTCGGCCCGGTCGAACGCCGCGACGGCTTCCTTGACGTTGAGGAACGGCAGCAGCGTCGTGTCGCGATGATGCGCGAGATCGTGGACGGTCGTCGCCTTGGAGCCGAGCGCTCCGTGTGCATCGGCGACCGTGACGATACCGGCATAGCGCTCATTGCCATCGACCACGACCACCTGCGTCTTGGAGCCGAGGGGAAATGTGCGCACTAAGTCGGCGATGGGCATCGTGGCGTCTATCGTGGCGACATCTCTGCGCATCATGCGGCCGACGGTGAGGTCGCGGACCCATCCGACATCCGCCGCGCTGCGGATCGTCTCGCCGCGGAGATGGAAACGCCACGTGGCGAACGAATAGCCGAAAAGCTCGCGCGTGAGCTGCGTCGAGATGATGACGGCGATCAGCACCGCCGTCGTCAGCCAGAGATTGCCCGTGCTCTCGAGTGCGATGAACGTCATGGTGAGCGGTCCGCCGATCACGGACGCGGAAAACGCGCTCATGCCGATGATCGCATAGACGTTCGGATCGAGCTGCAAGCTCGGCATGATCGCGTTCAGCCCGGCGCCGAACAGGCGGCCGCCAAGCGCGCCAAGCAGGAGTGACGCGAAGAACAATCCGCCGCGGAACCCGGCGCCGAGAGAGATCATCGACGCCATCGCCTTCAGGACGAAAATGGTGGCGATGGCCCCGAGCGTCATCTGCATCATGCCGGTGAGATGCAGCGCGCCGTGCCCGGATGACAGCACCTGCGGTGACAGCAACGCCAGCATCCCGACAAACAATCCGCCGATGAGCGGGCGCAGCGGGCCCCACAGCCGCTTCTTGAATAGCGTTTCGCTGAGTGACACGCCGCGCATCATGCCGATGCCCGTCATCGCTGCGAGGATGCCGAGCACGCTCGCGATGGCGAGATCGTGCGGGAGGACTTCGCCGGTCGGGCCGATGAAGATGCCGAGCGACGATGGCGTGAAGGCATTGGCGACGACATATCCCATCACGGCTGCAACGCCGACGGGCGTCAGGCTGGCGGGCGTGTAACCGCCAAGCACGAGTTCGAACGCATAGAACGCGCCGGCGAGTGGGGCGCCGAACGCGCCGGCGATGGCGCCCGCTGCGCCGCAACCGACCATCACGCGCTGGTCGGCGCGCCTGAGATGGAAGCCGCGGCCGAACGATGCCGCGAGTCCGCTGGAGAGTTGCGTGTAGCCGGCTTCCAGGCCGACCGAGGCGCCGACGCCGCTCGACCAGATGGTCTGTGCCGCGACGATGACGCTCTCGCGAAACGACATGCGCCCGCCGTGCAGTGCATTCGCCTCGATCGGATCGACTTCGCGCTCGGGGCGCCAGCGCGCGACCAGGAGGAATACGAAGCCGAGAATGAGGCCGCCGACCGACGGCACGATGATTGCGCGCAGCGGATCGACGGAAAGCTGGCTTGAAAGCCGCGAGCCTGCCGGGATGTCAAAGAGGATCACGTGCAGGAAGGCCGTGGTCGCGCTCATTGCGGCGACGACGAGACCCGCGATGGCGCCGACCAGCACCGCGAGCAGGATGAGGCTCGCCTCGCGGGCGCGAACGAATGCCCGCAGCCGCGGCGGGGCTTCGATGTAGAAGTGGGCGTTCGCCATGTGCGAAAGCGGGCCGGTCTTGAGCGGAACTGGGCGGCGGCGACCAGGTGGGAAGCCGACAGGGCGAGGTCTTCTAGTGGTCCGTTTCTAACATTTGCATCCCATTTCAGCGAACGCGTTCGCAAATGTTAGAAACAAAGGACCACGAGCAACAATAAGATTCTAGTGGAGCTTTGGATTTGACATTCGCTTTACGGATTGGCTGCAAGGTCAGTGTCACATCCGCTCCACTCGTGTCTCTGAGGTCCGGCCGAAAGTCCGCGAGCGGCCGGAGAGCTGAATTCACCCGTTTAAAGCGCCGCTTTGATGGCGATCTTTAACCGCCGCGGTGACGGCGGTATCAAAGGTATGCCCGCGCATGTCGCGCAGGATGCCCCCACGAAAGACAGGCCCAGGATGACCAAAGGCGCTCTGCTCCGCAAAAAGCTCACAGATACCAGCCTCGTCCACGCCATGGCGGCGCATAGCCCACTGTCGGCGCGGCTCGCGGAGGAGGCCGGCTTCGACGCGCTTTGGGCGAGCGGGTTCGAGCTTTCGGCCCTGCATGCGCTGCCGGACGTGAGCCTCGTCTCGATGACGCAGCACCTCGAAACCGTCCGCGCGATGGCGGAGCGGGTGGATCTGCCGATCATCGCCGATATCGACACCGGCTTCGGCAACGCGATCAACGTCATTCATGCCATCGAGCACTACGAGCGGGCCGGCGCGGCTGCCGTTGTGATCGAGGACAAGTCGTTTCCGAAGGTGACGAGTCTCATCGCTGGTGGCCGGCAGGACCTGCTGCGCATCGAGGAGTTTCAGGGCAAGATCGAAGCGGCGCTCTCAGCGCGGCGCGATCCCGACTTCGCCGTCATCGCGCGGGTCGAAGCCTTGATCGCCGGCCTCGGCGAGGCCGAGGCGCTCAAGCGCGCGGCGGCTTACGAGGAAGCGGGCGCCGATCTCATCCTCATCCACTCGAAGCAGAAGACGCCGGACGAGATCGAAAGCTTCGTGCGTGCATGGCGGGGCCGCATTCCGATCGTGATCGTGCCGACGGCCTATCCCGACATGACGGCCGAACGCATTCTCGCGCTCGGCAAGATCAAGATTGTGATCTACGGCAATCACGCGATCCGTGCCGCCGTGACCGCCATGCAGAAGGTATTCGCCACGATCCGAAAGGACGGCGGCATCCAGAACGCCGACAAGGAGATCGTTTCGGTCGAGGAGATTTTCCGCCTGCAGGACATGGATCAGGTGAAGGCCAACGAGAAGAAGTTCTTGCGCTGAACGAGGAGGGAGCGCGATGACGTTCGACGACGTGCGCAAGATGGCGCTGGCGTGGCCGGGCGTCGAGGATTCACGCTCCTACGGCACGCTGTCGCTCAAGGTGAAGGGTAAATTCCTGACGCGACTGAGGGAGGATGGCGACAGCCTGGTGCTCAAGGGCGTGCCGTTCGAGGAGCGGGAGATGCTGATGGCCGCGCACCCCGACGTTTTCTACATCACCGACCACTATCGCGACTGGCCAATGGTGCTGGTGCGTCTTTCCAAGGCCCCGGCGCCTGTCGTCAAAGCATTGTTGCTGCGCTCTTGGCGCGAGACCGCGCCGAAGAAGCTGGTTGCGGAACTCGACGGGCGTGACGAAAAATTGATGGCGCTAAAACGGCGTTCAAAGTCGCAGCAATGACGCGGGTCTGATCCGTAGTCTGGTGCGGCATATCCTGCCAAAGGGGCCGTCATCGTTGCCGCTTTGACACGGTCGGCGACGGAATGCCCGGGGCGCGTGTTTGTTGTCCTTGCAAACGCCGTGTATTCGCGCATTTAACGAAATCTACACCACACCGGCCCGATCAAGGGGTATGGCTGCCCTGATCCTGCCCCATCGCTCGGCGATAGAAGTACGATGACATCCAGATTCTATATGGGCGCTTCGGCGACCCTTCTTCTCGTGGCGGCAATGGCCGTCCCAGCGTCGGCCCAGAACGGACGCTACAGCACCGTTCAGAGCTACGAAGTCAGTCCGCTGCCGGCCGCCAACGAGGTGGACCAGCCGTACAGCCGTAGCCCTTACGGCGAACGCGGTGCTTATGAGCGGGCGCCTTACAGCGAGCCATATGGTTCCGGAGCCGGTCAGTATTCATCGCAGCGGCCTGAGCCGTATTACAGTCGTGAAACCGCGAGCCAGCCCGTCCCGCCGGCGTCGTCGCCTTACCAGGGCGCGGCCAGCCGCCCCTATGGCGAGGGGTCCTACACCGGCTCGGTGCAGGGCGCGCCGGAACAAACCTACCGTCCCCCGGCGGGCGTGGGTGGGCGGACAACGATTGCCGCGCTCCCGGCCGAGGATCAGCCGGAAGAGGGCCCCGCGAAGGAACTGCCGGAGCGTTTCAAGCGCCAGATTGTCGATTATCCGACCAAGGAGCCGGCCGGGACGCTGATCGTCGATACCGCGAATACCTACCTTTATCTCGTGATGCCGCACGGCAAGGCGATGCGCTACGGCATTGGCGTGGGCCGTGAAGGCTTTACCTGGTCGGGGACCGAACGCATCAGCCGCATGGCCGAGTGGCCGGATTGGCATCCGCCGGCGGAGATGATCGAGCGCCAGCCCTACCTGCCGCGCTTCATGGCGGGCGGTGAGAGCAATCCGCTCGGCGCGCGTGCGCTCTATCTCGGCAAGACCGTTTATCGCATCCACGGCACCAACCAGCCGTCGACCATCGGTCAGACGGTTTCGTCGGGCTGTATCCGCTTGGTCAACTCCGACATCGAGGACCTCTATCAACGCGTCCAGGTTGGAACGCGGGTGGTGGTCCTGCCGGGCAAGCCGAGCAGCCAGCAGGCTTCGGCGCAGTCGCAGCCGTCGTCGGCGGCTCCGCAAGCCGGCGCCCCGCAGCCGATCGGGCCGCAGTCCATGTCGCCGCAGCCGCTTCCGCCGGCTGGCGTTCCGCAGCAGGCCCGCGCCGGCTACCCGGCGCGCTGACCCGCCATTTGGGCCGAGGGATAGCCAACGCGGCGGTGCTGCGTTAGGTCGTGGCGATGACCGCGCTTTCCGTACTCGACCTTTCGCCGGTGACGAGCGCCACCACCGGCGCCATGGCGCTGCGCAACACGCTTGATCTCGCACGCTTGGCGGATCGGCTCGGCTACGTCCGTTACTGGGTGGCCGAGCACCACAACCTTCCGAACATCGCAAGCGCCGCGCCCGACATCATGATGGGGCAGATTGCGGCGATGACGAAGACGATCCGCGTCGGCTCCGGCGGCGTCATGCTGCCGAACCATGCCCCGTTGATGGTCGCCGAGCGCTTCAAGGTGCTGGAAGCCCTGTTTCCTGACCGCATCGATCTCGGCCTCGGCCGCGCGCCGGGCACCGACCAACTCACGTCCTATGCGCTGCGTCGCCGCCAGAACATCGCGGCCGATGACGATTTCCTCGAGCGCTTTCAGGAACTGGTTCTGCTGGAGAGCCGGGAGTTTCCCGACAATCATCCGTATCACGCCATCAAGGCGATGCCGGTCGACGTGAAATTGCCGCCGATCTGGCTGCTCGGCTCGAGCGATTACAGCGCGCAACTGGCGGCGGCGGTGGGATCGGGATTTGCCTTCGCGCATCACTTCGCCACCCACGATGCGACGACGGCGATGCGCGATTATCGCGCGCGGTTCCGGCCGTCGGCCTGGCGCGATCAACCTTACGCCATCCTCGCGGTCCATGCCGTTTGCGCCGACACGGAGGCCGAGGCGGAACGGTTGGCGAGTACGATCGACCTTAACTTTCTGCGCCGCGAGACCGGCCAGTTCATGCCGCTCTCAAGCCCCGAAGAGGCGGCTGCGTATCCCTACACCGACGCCGATCGCGCCCGGATCGCGCGCAACCGCGCGCGCCTGTTCGTCGGGACGCCGGTCACGTTGATGGAGAAGCTGCAGCCGCTGATTGATTCGACGGCCGCCGACGAAGTGATGGTGACGAGCTTCATCTTCGATCATGAGGCGCGAAAGCGCTCATACGAATTGCTGGCGCAAACTTTCGGCCTCATCGCGCGAGACTGACGGTCCCGCGCGACGGATGTGGCTGCTATCCGATCGCCATGCGTATGGCCGTGCCGGCCATCAGGAACGCGCCGAAGGCGAGAAAGAGCGCGCGTAGCGTCGTGATCTCGACGCCACCGATCGTCGACGTCGTCGCCTGCATGACCTGCACTGGGGCAGGCTTCTGAGGCGCCGCCGCGACGGGGGCAGGGGTGGGCGCCGCCGCGGTTTCGGCGGACGCCATACGGATGGGCGCGACCGAAGGCGCGTTGACCGTCTTCGTATTGACGAGTGTCGTCGCCGTGTTGCTTGCAACCGGCATGAACGTGCGCGACGGCAGGGTGCTGGCGCCGATAGGCGTAAACGCCGGGCCCAGATTGGTCAGCGCGCGGCCGGCTGTGTCGCTTTGCGCCGGCTGCGGCGCGGGAGCCGCTTCCGCTGCGACCGCTTCGGCGGGAACGCCGCCGCCGAGAGCGGGGCCGTCGCCAAGCGGCTTATCACCACCGCGGTCGGCCTCGGAATTGGCGAGCCCGACATTCTCCTCCGCTTCCTCCGCCACCTTCCGCTGCTTCTTCTTGCTGGACGTTGAAGCCGTGTGCGTGCGCTTGCGCGCCGATGCGTGACGGACGGATTTACCGCGCCGATGTCGTGCGCTGCGGACCGAGCGGCGGTGACGCCGGACGCTGCGCGTCGCGCGCTTGCCGTTGGTGATTTTCATCGGAGCGGCAGGCTGCGCCGTCGTCGTCGCCGCCGCCGGCTGAGCGGCGCCGGTGTTCGCGCTGGTGTCCGTTACTGCCGCGCCCGGGCAGAGATTGGCGATACGCTGATCGCACGAGGAACTTGCGGCTGGCCCAAGCGATGCGAGGACAAGCACCGCCGACACGGCCATAGCTCTGAAGATCATTCTGATCCCCCTTGGTGGCCCCCCAAAAAGGCCTTCTGGCCCCCGAATAGAGCGTTGCATCCAGCCCCCCGATCATGACGCCAAAGGGGCTGGAAAAAGGCAGAAACAGGAAAGCCTTGTGGAATCAACGGGGAGGCCGAATGGCCGTTATGCGCCGGCGCTCCGGTAGCGATGCTGCCGCCCTCGATAGTCGGTGACTCTGTAGTCGCCGTCGCCCGTGCTCTCCGGAACGAGATAGCTCGGCCCGATCGGCGCCTTGCCGTGCCCGCCGGGGATATCCAGGACGTATTGCGGCTGGCACAGGCCCGAGACATCTCCCTGCAACTGCCGCATCAGCGCCTGCCCCTCGGCGATCGAGGTGCGGAAATGGCGCGTGCCTGGCGCCATGTCGGCGTGGTGCAGGTAGTAGGGCTTGATCCGGCATTCGACGAGGGTGCGCATCAGATCGGCGAGCGTTTCTGGATTGTCGTTGATCCCGCGCAGCAGAACCGACTGGCTGAGCATCGGGATGCCGGCGTCGATGATCCGCGCGCAGGCGGCGCGCGCTTCGGCCGACATTTCCCGCGCATGGTTGGCGTGCACCACGACGTAAGTGGCCTTTGGGGTGCTGCGCATCGCACGCACCAGCGCCGGTGTGATCTTCTTCGGATCGGCGACCGGCAGGCGGGTGTGAATGCGCACGACCTTGACGTGATCGATGGCGGTCAGCGCCTGCACGATGGCGGCAAGTTTGCGCGGCGAGAGTACGAGCGGATCGCCGCCGGTGAGGATCACTTCCCAGATTTCGGAATGCGCGCGGATGTAGTCGATCGCCGCCGCAAGTGCCTGCGGCGTGAGCGCCTTGCTCTTGCCTGGGCCGACCATGGCGCGCCGGAAG
>JAFKKS010000127.1 GCA_017304555.1 Hyphomicrobiales bacterium | reverse complement strand
AGGACAGCGCCGTCAGCCTGACGCGCTATCTTGCCGGTTTCAAGAACGAGCGGACGTCCCCCCCAATCCAGGGTCACGCGATTGATATCGAACATTGCGGTCTTCTTTCATCGGTTCGCGAAAGACACGAACACCATGGGCAAGACGGCGAGACGCTCGCAGCGGCATAGGCGCCGCTTGCTCGAGAGCGTCCGGCGATCCTGCCATGGCCTTCGGGTCTTTCGTCATTTCGGTTTCGGACGGCGTTCCGTCCCTCCTGTGGCACGGCAGGCCTCTGCCGGGCCGGTGCGGGCATGAAAAGGGCCCGCCTTCGTGCGCGGACGTGCCGCGCATCGCCGCGGAGTGCGCGTTAGCGGCGAATTCCCAGACGCTCGATCAAAGTCTTGTAGCGCGCCTCATCGGCCCGCTTGAGGAAGTCGAGCAATTGCCGACGCTGCGAGACGAGCTTGAGCAAGCCGCGCCGCGAATGGTTGTCCTTGACGTGAGTCTTGAAGTGTTCGGTCAGGTTGCTGATGCGTTCCGAAAGGATCGCCACCTGAACTTCCGGCGAACCCGTGTCGCCGGACTTCGTACCATAGGTCTTGATCAATTCCGCTTTGCGGTCGGCTGTGATCGACATCGGGCACTCCTTGTCTTTCTGGAGAAAACGGCCGTGCCGGGATGTCGTCCAGCGCGGTCGCCAAAACATATCGCGGGCCAGGAGCCCGCGCGATGCGGCGCAATATAGCGAAATACCCCCGCAAGGCCAGCGGAATTGCCGCCTCGGATATAAAGGACCTTATGTCTCTGTAATACAACGATATTTTATCGACGTCGCATCCATGATCACGGATCAGGCCCGCATCCGATGATTGAAAATCCGGCGCGGGCGCAACTCCCCGCCCTCGGCGTCGACGATGGCGATGAGCGTTCCCTCGCTCGAGGCGGCCGCACAGCCGCTGACGATCGGCGCGTCGCGGCCACGCACGATGACGGACTGGCCGCGCGCCAGCCGGGCCGCGTCCGAGCGGCTGATCTGGAACGCAGGCAACTCGCTGAGGCCGACCTGCACCGGCAAAAGCGGGCCGCGTCCCGCCGGCGTCCCGGCCTCAGGCTGCGGTAGCTGCTCCACGCTGACGGCGGTGCTTTCGGAAAAGGGCCCAACCGCCGTGCGCCGCAACGCCACGACATGCCCGAACGTCCCCAGCGCCCGGCCGAGATCGCGCGCGACGGCGCGGACATAGGTGCCCTTGCCGCACTCGGCCTCGAGTTCAACGTGATCGGCGTCCGGCCGGGCGACGATGGTGAGCCGCCCGATATGCACCGGGCGCGGCTCGAGCACGACCTCCGCGCCCTCGCGCGCGAGATCATACGCACGCTCGCCGGCGATCTTGATCGCGGAGAACTTCGGCGGCGTCTGCATCAGGTCGCCGGTGAAGGCCGGCAGCGCCGCGACGATCGCGGTCTCGTCGGGGCGAACATCCGACGTCGCGATGACCTTCCCTTCGGCGTCGTCGGTGTCGGTCTCGACGCCCCAGCGCACCGTGAAGCGATACGTCTTGCGCCCATCCATGACGAACGGAACCGTCTTCGTCGCTTCACCGAGCGCGATCGGCAGCACGCCCGACGCGAGCGGATCGAGCGTGCCGGCGTGACCCGCTTTCTTCGCGGCGAACGCGCGCTTCACCACCGCGACGGCATGCGTCGAGGTCATGCCGATCGGCTTGTCAAGGATGAGCCAGCCGTCGACATCGCGTTTCTCGCGCTTCGCTCTGGGCTGCGGAGAAGCTTGTTCGGGCATGCTCATTTATAGGCAACCGAGGTAGGACGTGGCATTTTGATCGGTAACGATGTCGCTGCCGCTAAATGACAGCGCAACCGTATATGTGGCAGCGCAGACGAAGCCATCTCGTGGCTTACGGATGCAAGTCAGTTTTTGGCCTTCATTGACGCATCCAAACCCGTTTCGAGAGAGGAGCTTGGACGCAGCTTCGCGAGTCGATCCAGGCTGGAATAGATTCGCAATCCGCGCCGTCTCGTCTCGCCAGGGCGCCTCGCGTGGTCCCGATTGCATTCGCGCAACAATATCGTCTCGATACCAAGGCTCTGTCAGATAAGCCCAAGCTCCCGCCACCACTACGGCAAACAGAATTGCTGTGAAGAGGAAGATTGAGAGAGGCCGCTTTCGCAAACGTCGAAAGTTCACTCGTCATCCTCGGTCTTTGCGTCTCGCAAATCCTTTTGGACCTCAGGTGAGGCCAACAATTTGCCGATCCGGTCCGCCTCGTCGAAGCGCTCGTCGAGACGGAAGCGGATGTCGGGCGCGAATTTGAGGTTCACGCGCTTCGCGATCTCGCCGCGCAGGAATTTCTTGTTGCGGTCGAGCGCCGCGACAACCGCATTCTCATCCTTGCCGCCGGGCGGCATGACGTAGACGGTCGCGAGCCGCAGATCCGGGCTCATATGCACTTCCGGCACCGTGATCATGTGGCCTTCGAGCACGGGATCGTGCACGTCGCCGCGCGTGAGCATGTCGGCCAGCGCATGGCGCACAAGTTCGCCGACGCGCAACGCACGTTGCGAAGGCCCGGCCGATGCCGGAGCGCGATGGTGTTTAGGCATAAGACAATCCGCAAAATCGTCATGCCCGCGCTTGTCGCGGGCATCCACGTCTTCAAACCGCGACTGGAAGAAAGACGTGGATGGCCGGGATAAACCCGGCCATGACGGCAAAACAATAGCCGTCGCTTACAGCGACCGCTCGATCGATTCGACGCGGTAGCACTCGATCAGATCGCCGACGCGCATGTCCTGATAGTTCTCGAAGGACATGCCGCACTCCTGTCCGGCCTGTACTTCCTTCACGTCGTCCTTCACGCGGCGCAGCGTCGCGAGCTTGCCCTCGTGGATGACGACGTTATCGCGGATCAGGCGGACATGCTGGCCGCGCTCCACGGTGCCGTCGGTCACGCGGCAACCGGCCACGTTGCCGACTTTCGACACCTTGAAGATCTCGAGGATCTGCGCCGTGCCGAGCGTCGTCTCGCGCAGCGTCGGCGCAAGCATGCCCGACATCGCCTTTTTCACGTCGTCGATAAGATCGTAGATGATGTTGTAGTAACGGATCTCGATCCCGGCGCGCTCGGCGGCGGCGCGCGCCTCCTTGTTGGCGCGCACATTGAAGCCGAGGATGACGGCGCCGGACGCGGCCGCGAGCGTCACGTCCGATTCGGTGATTCCACCGACGCCGGCGTGCAGAACACGGGCGCCGACCTCTTCGTTGCCGAGCTTCTCCAGCGATCCGACGATCGCCTCGCTCGATCCCTGGACATCCGCCTTGATGACCAGCGCGAAGTCCTTGCGCCCTTGCGTCTTGAGCTGGTTCATCATCTGCTCGAGCGAGCCGCGCATGGCGGTCGCCCGCGCAGCCTGCTTCTCACGCTTCTGATGCGCCCGGTAGTCGGTGACTTCGCGTGCCCGCGCCTCGTTCGCGACGACCGCGAGACGATCGCCGGCTTCCGGCGTAGCGTTGAATCCGAGGATCTCGACCGGAGTCGAAGGGCCCGCCGCGTCCACCGTCGTTCCGGTGTCGGACAGGAGCGCCCGCACACGGCCCCACTCGGCGCCGGCGACAACGATATCGCCGGTCCGCAGCGTACCGCGCTGAACGAGGATGGTCGCAACCGTACCGCGGCCGCGGTCGAGCTTGGCTTCGACGACCGTGCCTTCGGCCGGCCGATCCGGATTGGCTTTCAGATCGAGAAGCTCGGCCTGCAAGCCGATCGTCTCCAGAAGCTTGTCGAGATTAGTGCGCTTGGTCGCCGAAACCTCGACGTCCAGCACCTCACCGCCCATGGATTCGACCTGCACCTCGTATTGCAGCAACTCGGTGCGCACGCGTTCCGGCTTGGCGTCGGGCTTATCGATCTTGTTGATGGCGACGATCATCGGCACCTTCGCCGCCTTCGCGTGCGAAATCGCCTCGATCGTTTGCGGCATCACACCGTCGTCAGCCGCGACGACAAGCACGACGATGTCGGTGACCTTGGCGCCGCGCGCGCGCATGGCGCTGAAAGCGGCGTGGCCGGGCGTATCGATGAAGGTGATCTTGGAGCCCGACGGCGACGTGACTTGATACGCGCCGATATGCTGCGTGATGCCGCCGGCTTCGCCGCCGACCACATTGGTGGAACGGATGGCGTCGAGCAGCGAGGTCTTGCCGTGGTCGACGTGGCCCATGATGGTCACGACCGGCGGCCGCGACGCCAACTCGCCCTCGTCGTCGGCGGCGTCGAACAGCCCTTCCTCGACATCGGACTCGGCGACGCGGCGAACCGTGTGCCCCAACTCTTCGGCGATCAGTTGCGCGGTATCGGCGTCGATCAGATCGGTGATCTTCGCCATATGCCCCTGCTTCATCAGCAGGCGCACGACGTCGACCGCGCGCTCGGCCATGCGGTTGGCGAGTTACTGGATGGTGATCGTCTCAGGGATCGTGACTTCGCGCGCGAGCTTCTCTTTGTTTTCAGCCTCGCGATGGCCGCTCATGCGCTGCGTGCGGCGCCGGAACGACGCGACAGAACGCTCGCGAACCTCGTCCGCGGTCAGCGCCGTCACCAGCGTGAGGCGGCCACGCCGCTTCTCGCCACCGACATTGCGCGGCGGCTTCGGCGCGGGTGCGGGGCGCGCAACACCGCCACCCGGACCGCGGCGCGGCGTACGACGCTCTTCCTCGTCGGGCTCGACCTGCATCTTGCGGGCCGAGACCGGCGTTGCTGTTGTTGTTGCTGTTGTTTTTGTTGTTGCTGAAGCTGATGTCTTGGCGGCAGGGGCCGGCGTTTCCGTCTCGCCAAAACGCTTCTTGGCCTCTTGCTCGGCCTTGCGCTTGGCTTCGTCTTCCTGACGACGGCGGCCTTCCTCTTCGCGCTTGCGCGCCTCAGCCGCCTCACGCTCCGCCGCCTCGCGCACTTCACGTTCGGCGCGACGCCGGCTTTCTTCCTCGGCGACCTTGCGCTCATCAGCCTCGCGCACACGTGCGTCGGCTAGCGCGTGGGCGCGCGCGTTACGCTCCTCTTCTGTCAAGGTGCGCAGAACGACGCCGGATGCGGACGGCTTCGGCGTAGCCGGCGTCGGCGCGGTCTCAGGCGCCGCCGTACCTGCTTTTGCGCGCGGACGCAGGCCTGCGGCGACACGCTCGGCAGCAGGCGCCGGCGTCTCCGGCTTGTCGCCGACGACACGCCGCTTCACCTTCTCCACGACCACCGACTTCGTGCGCCCGTGGCTGAAGCTTTGCCGCACGACGCCCTGTTCGACGCCACGCTTCAACGTCAGCGTCTTGGTCGAGTTGACGCTCAGCTTCTTTTCGCCCGGGGCCTTCGTATCAGTCATTCACAATCCCGATCTACGCATGACGGACGGGGGCGCGCCGATGCCACCCCAGTCCGCAAGTCCAAACCATTACAGCTCTTTCGAGCGCCGCTGGTGCAGAACGGTGCTCGGAAAACCTGCCGGACCTCTCATGATCCGCAGTTGCCGCCGGTCGCTGTAACCCCTCGAAAACGCTGGAGGGCAGAAAGGCGAGCGAGAAGCCCTTCGCTCGCAGCGCCGGCAAGCAGCGCTGCATGTATCACATTTGACCGGCCTAATGCCAAATCCAATTGCGCCGTGGTCAATGTCGCAATGATTGGCGGCCCCGGGGCATCGCCGTAGCGGCGCCGAACAGCGCCTGCGAGCTTGCGAATCCCGTCGCTCGACGCCTCGGAAGCGTGGATAAGAGCCGCGATATCATGCTTAACGAGGCTGTCTTCAACCCTCGCGAAGCCAATTTCCACCATTCCAGCCTTGTGGGCGATCGAAAGCGCGTCGAGAACGGATTTCTCGAGCAACTGCTCGGTCAGCGCCGCCAGATCGGCCGGCGCCCGCACGGCCTGCTTGAAACTGCGGGCGAAAGCGTTCCGCCGGACAGCCTCGTCGACATTCTCACGCCTCGCCGAAACCCAGACGCCCCGGCCGGGGAGCCGCCGCTTCAGGTCCGGAACGACGCCGCCATCCGGTCCGATCACGAACCGGATCAGATCGTCGATAGGCCGGACCTCGCGCGTTGCAATGCACAAGCGCGCGGTCCGCTTCGGCCCGGCACGCGGGCCGCCGTCCGTCTCACTGTCCTCGGGGCTCGACGGCACCGTGTGTCGTCATTCCGCCGGCGCTTCGGCGGCCGCCTCTTCTTCGGACGCCTCGGCGGAGGCCAGATCGGCCTCGGTGATCCAGCCGACCTTGAGGCGGGCCTGCATAATGATGGCTTCCGCCTCCTCGCGCGACACTTCGAAACCGTCGAGGTAGCCCGGATGCTTGACGGTCTCGCCGTCCTTGCGCTCGGTCCAGCCGGCCAGGTCGTCGGTCGCACATCCGGCCAGGTCTTCGACCGTTTTGACGTCGTTCTCGCCGAACGCGACCATCATCTTGGTGGTGACGCCCGGCACCTCGCGCAGCGCGTCCTCGACGCCGAGTTCCTTGCGCTTGGCATCGAGTTCGCCCTCGATCCGCTCGAGATACTCGTTCGCGCGCGCCTGAAGCTCGGCCGCCGTCTCCTCGTCGAAGCCTTCGATGCCGGCGATTTCCTTCTGCTCGACGATCGCAAGCTCCTCGACGGAGCCGAAGCCTTCCGACGCCAGCAACTGGCCGACCACTTCGTCGACGTTGAGCGCCTCCATGAACATGCGGGTGCGATTCTCGAATTCGGCTTGGCGGCGCTCCGACTCTTCTTGCTCCGTGAGGATGTCGATGTCCCAACCGGTAAGCTGCGAAGCAAGCCGCACGTTCTGGCCGCGACGGCCGATGGCGAGCGACAGCTGCGCGTCGGGAACGACCACCTCGATGCGCTCACGATCCTCGTCGAGCACGACCTTGGCGACTTCCGCCGGCGCCAACGCGTTGACGACGAATGTCGCGATGTCCTGCGACCACGGAATGATGTCGATCTTCTCGCCCTGCAGCTCGTTGACGACGGCCTGCACGCGCGAGCCGCGCATGCCGACGCAGGCGCCGACCGGATCGACCGAGGAATCGCGCGAGACCACGGCGATCTTGGCGCGCGAACCAGGATCACGCGCCACCGCCTTCACCTCGACGATTCCGTCGTAGATTTCCGGCACTTCCTGCGTGAACAGCTTCGACATGAACTGCGGATGCGTGCGCGAGAGGAAGATCTGCGGCCCGCGCGGCTCACGCCGGACGTCGTAGATGTAGGCGCGCACGCGATCGCCGTTGCGGAACGTCTCGCGCGGGAGAAGTTCGTCGCGGCGCACGATCGCTTCGCCGCGGCCGAGGTCGACGACCACGTTGCCGTATTCGACCCGCTTCACGACGCCGTTGACGATGTCGTGGATGCGCTCCTTGTACTCGTCGTACTGCCGGTCGCGCTCCGCCTCGCGCACCTTCTGCACGATCACCTGCTTCGCCGACTGGGCGGCGATGCGGCCGTATTCAAGCGGCGGCAAGGCGTCCGCGATGGTGTCGCCGATCTGCGCCGCCGGATTGTGCTTGCGCGCATCGTCGAGACTGATCTGGTTGGAGGAATTCTCCACCGGATCCGTCACCAACATGTGGCGCGAAAGCCGCAACTCGCCGGTCTTCGGATTGATCTCGGCGCGCACCTCGGTCTCCGCGCCGTAGCGCGAGCGGGCGGCCTTGGCGATCGCATCCTCCATCGCGGTGATGACGATCGAACGATCGATCGACTTCTCCCGCGCGACGGCATCGGCGATCTGCAACAGTTCAAGCCGGTTGGCACTGACGGCTGCCATGGATTCAGTCTCCCTTGTGGTGGGAAGGCCGCCGGTTTGCGGCGCCGTTTCCCTTCGTCTTCCTGCGGCGGGGCATATCCACCGCCATGTTCGTGTCGTTACTTTCTTCGTCTCGCTGGGCCGCCTCGCGCTTTCCGCGCCGAAGCGACTCGGCAATCAACTGGTCGGTGAGGACGAGCCGCGCCTCTTTGATGTCTTCGGCGGGCAGAACGACCTCTTCCTGCTCGTCGGCGACAGCATCGGTGCGGCGCACGCGCGCCGCGTCACCCTCGGCTCCCAGCAGCACGCCGCGGAAGCGCTTACGCCCCGCCACCGGCGATGCCATCTCGACCTTCACGATATGGCCCGCATAACGCTCAAAATCCGAGCGACGCACCAACGGCCGGTCGATTCCCGGCGAGGACACTTCCAGCCGATACGCGGCCTCGATCGGATCGGCGGCATCGAAGATCGGCGACAGCGCACGCGAAACCGTCTCGCAATCCTCAATCAGCATCGTGCCGTCCGGCTTCTCGGCCATGATCTGCACGGTGCAGCCGTCGGTTCCCGATACGTGGGCACGCACAAGCCGATATCCGAGCCCGTTAATCACAGGTTCGGCCAACGCCGCCACACGCGCGCTCACGCCGGAATCGGCGATGAGCCGAGGCTCGTCCAAATCATTCGCAACCGTTTCGTTCATGCCCTGCGGCCCGTTCGATGGCCGGCTTTTGGTAATAAAAAAGAGCGGGTCCCGGCAGGGGCCCACTCTCGATAGCCGATCGGATAGCCGACCGTTATGAGACATCCAGCAAACACATTCACTGGACAGGCCAAATATAACGGTTTGGGCCGTCCTTACAAGTGCCTGCTGCACGGTTTTGGAGGCCGGCCGCGAGGTGGCCGGCCGACAGGCTTGGGTATCAGGGTGGCGTTTCAAGCGAGATGAAACGCCACCCTCAATTATTGTTCAGCCCTCCGCCGCACTCAGGCGGCCAAGTCGAACCGATCGGCGTCCATGACCTTGGTCCAGGCCGCGACGAAGTCCTTGGCGAACTTCTCCTTGGAGTCCGCGCAGGCATAGACTTCGGCGAACGCGCGAAGCTGCGAGTGCGACCCGAAGATCAGGTCGACGCGGGTGGCGGTCCACTTCGGCTGCTGGGTTTTACGATCACGACCCTCGTAGAGGTTGCTGCCGGTCGGCTGCCACTCGGTATCCATGGTCAGCAGGTTGACGAAGAAGTCGTTGGTCAGCTTGCCGACCTGCTTGGTGAAGACGCCATGCTTGGAATCGCCGGCATTGGCACCGAGCACGCGCAGACCGCCGATCAGCACCGTCAATTCGGGCGCCGTCAGATTGAGAAGCTCCGCACGGTCCACCATGGACTCTTCCGGACCCATGAACTGGTGCCGGTTGCCGACATAGTTGCGGAAAGCGTCAGCCCGCGGCTCGAGCGGCGCGAACGACTCCACGTCGGTCTGCTCTTGCGTCGCGTCCATGCGGCCCGGCGTGAACGGCACCTTGACGTCGACGCCGCCGTCCTTGGCGGCCTTCTCGACGCCAGCAGCCCCCGCCAGCACGATCAGGTCGGCGAGCGAGATCTTCTTGCCGCCGCCGGCCGCACCGTTGAAGTCCTTCCGGATGGCTTCCAGCTTGGCCAGCACGGTGGCGAGTTGCTTCGGCTGGTTGACCTCCCAGTCCTTCTGCGGCGCCAGACGGATGCGGGCGCCGTTGGCGCCGCCACGCTTGTCGGAGCCACGGAACGTCGAGGCCGAAGCCCACGCCGTCGAGACCAGTTGCGGCACCGTGAGACCGGAAGCGAGAACCTTCGCCTTCAGGTCCGCGATGTCCTTGTCGTCGACCAGCTTGTGATCGACCGCCGGAATCGGGTCCTGCCAGATCAGCACTTCCTTCGGCACCATTGCGCCGAGGTAACGCTCGCGCGGCCCCATGTCGCGATGCGTCAGCTTGAACCACGCGCGTGCGAAGGCATCGGCAAACTGATCCGGATTCTCATGGAAACGCTTTGAGATCTTGCCGTAGGCCGGGTCGAATCGCAGCGACAGGTCGGTGGTCAGCATGGTCGGCACATGCATCTTCGACTTGTCATGGGCGTCCGGCGTGATCGCGGGCGCGTTCTTCGCCCGCCACTGGTTGGCGCCAGCCGGGCTCTTTTCCAACTCCCATTCGAACTTGAACAGGGTGTCGAAGAAGTTGTTGTCCCACTTCGTCGGCGTTTGGGTCCAGGTCACTTCAAGGCCGCTACCGATGGCGTCGCCACCCTTGCCGGTGCCGTACTTGCTCTTCCAGCCGAGCCCCTGATCCTCGATCGCGGCTGCGTCCGGTGCCGGACCGACCAACGCAGCATCGCCCGCGCCGTGGGTCTTGCCAAAGGTGTGACCGCCGGCGATCAGCGCCACGGTCTCTTCGTCGTTCATCGCCATGCGGCCGAAGGTGTCGCGGATGTCGCGCGCCGAGGCCAGCGGGTCCGGGTTGCCGTTCGGGCCTTCCGGATTGACGTAGATGAGCCCCATCTGCACCGCCGCAAGCGGGTTCTCGAGGTCACGCTCGCCAGAGTAGCGCTCGTCGGCGAGCCACTCGCCCTCCTTGCCCCAGTAGATGTCCATCTCGGGCTCCCAGGTGTCGGCACGCCCGCCGCCGAAGCCGAACGTCTTGAAGCCCATCGACTCCAGCGCGGCGTTGCCGGCCAGCACATAGAGGTCGGCCCAGGAAATCTTGCGGCCGTATTTCTGCTTGATCGGCCACAGCAGGCGCCGTGCCTTGTCGAGGTTGACGTTGTCCGGCCAGCTGTTGAGCGGCGCAAAGCGCTGCTGCCCCTCGCCGCCGCCACCACGACCGTCGGCGATGCGATAGGTGCCGGCGCTGTGCCAGGCCATGCGGATGAACAGCGGGCCATAGTGCCCGAAGTCGGCCGGCCACCAGTCCTGCGAGTCCGTCATGAGCGCGGTCAGGTCGGCCTTCAGCGCCTTAAGGTCGAGCTTCTTGAACTCCTCGGCGTAGTTGAACAGCGGCCCGAGCGGATTCGAGAGCGCCGTGTGCTGGTGCAGCACCGACAAATCCAGCTGGTTCGGCCACCAGTCACGATTGGTGCGACCTGCACCGCCGTGCGGAACCGGGCACTTGCCCGCGCCACCTTCGGTTGCTGCTTCCATGATCTGTCTCCGTTCGTCTCGATGTCTGCCTGATTTTCCCCGACGTGCCGTGAGTGCGCTGCGCGAACCATCGGACGCGTGCTTGCGCAAGCGTTAGTCTGGAATTGTTCCAGGCTTGTGACCCAGATCAAACGATAAGGCCAATTGATTGTACTACAAGTTATGATAAACATCGCTTATGGTATCACTTCGACAGATGCAGTACGCGGTCACCCTGGCGGAAACCGGCCATTTCGGCCGCGCCGCAGACCGTTGCCATGTCACGCAGCCTGCTCTCAGCCAGCAGATCCGGCAGCTTGAGGAGGCATGCGGGTCGGCCCTGTTCGACCGCCTCGGAAAGTCCGTGCGCCCCACCCCCCTGGGCCGCGAGTTCGTCGACCGGGCACGGCCGATCCTCGAGCAGGCGGAGGCCCTGGACGCGCTCCTGTCAGGCGCGCGCGGCCATCCGGCCCGGCCGCTTCGGCTCGGCGTCATCCCCACAGTGGCGCCCTACCTGCTGCCGCAGATCTTCCCGGCCCTGCAACGCGAACACCCCGGCATGAGCTTCAGCGTCTCGGAGAGCCGTACCGATGCCCTCATCGAGGCACTTGCCAGCGGCGCCATAGACCTGGCGCTCATTGCCAGCGAGCCGCGGCCGAGTGGTCCGCGCCTCACCAGCGTGCCGCTGTTCGACGATGCCTTCGTGCTTGCCACCGGCGTCGACGAGGAGCCGCGCGATCCTGTGCCGCTCGACGAGATCGACCAGACCCGCATGCTGCTGCTCGACGAGGGGCACTGCTTCCGCAACCAGACCATCGCCGCCTGCGGGCTCGATCCGGAAGCGGCGGGCCACACGTTCGCGGCGACCTCGCTGTCCACGATCGTCGAGTTCGTCGCCAACGGCCAGGGCATAACCCTGCTGCCCGAGATCGCGCTGCACAAGGAAGCGACGGGAGACCGCATCCGCATCCATCGCCTGCAGTCGCCGGGGGCACACCGACAACTCCAACTGGTTTGGCGCGAGGCGACGCCCTTCGCCGAGGTGTTCCAGGACGTGGCCGCCACGATCAGGCGCGCCCGCCCGGCGCCTCAGCCCTCGAACGGGTAGGACAGCTGCCGCCA
>JAFKKS010000034.1 GCA_017304555.1 Hyphomicrobiales bacterium | reverse complement strand
CGCGAACCTTGATCGGGGGGGCGACCGGAGCAAACCGCCAATTGGCGGTTTGCCCGTCGAAAAGGCAGCGGAAGCGCTCAACGTCGCGCCGCGTCAGGCGGAGCGCGCCCGCGTTGTGCACCAGCATGGCGTCGATGAGGTGCGAGAGGCTCTTGATCGTGGTGACGTGGCTGTTTCCGTGGCCGAAAAAATCGCGCGAATGCCGGAAGAGGCGCAGCCGGCCGAACTGGCGCGACATCTTCCGAACGGCGCCCGCGCCATCATGGGCTCGCGCCAAGAGCCGGATGACAGCCTCGATTACTTTCCGACGCCGCCGTGGGCCACGCGTGCGCTGCTTGAACATGTGCTCCCGCAGTACGCGAGCTGGAACAGCAGCGTGTGGGAACCAGCCTGCGGCGAGGGACATATCGCCGAGGTGCTGGCCGAGCGGTTTCGCGAAGTCATCGCGACGGACATTCACGACTACGGCTATGGCGGGGTCCAGGATTTCTTGACCTGTCAGGTTCCCGAGAAGATCCCGGATTGGATCATTACGAACCCGCCGTTTGGCGACAAGGCCGAGGCATTCGTCCTGCATGCGCTTCAGCACGCGCGTGTCGGCGCCGCAATGTTCCTGCGGCTGCAGTGGCTCGAAACGGTCGGCCGTTACGAGCGCATTTTCAAACCGCATCCGCCAACGATGATCGCGCAGTTTGCTGAGCGTGTTCCGCTGCACAAAGGGCGATGGGAACACGACGGCGACACGGCGACCGCTTATCTGTGGATCGTCTGGTCGAAGATTTCTTCGGGGCGGGGGACGGAGTTTTTCTGGATACCGCCCGGTTGCCGCGACACGTTTCAACTCGAGGACGATGTCGCACGCTTTACCGCTCATCCTGTCATCAAGCGCGTCCGGGCCGCCGATGACGGCACACCATGCAATCCCGAAACCGGAGAGATCATTGAGCCGGTTGATTCAAAAAAACCGGATCAGAGCATAAGCGACGATCACTACTGCGATAATAATCGGCCCAATAAAGATCAGGATGCCGACAAAACGCAGGGCGCCACCTCGTCACTGTGCGGAGGACCCATCGTTGCACGCTCGACGGGCAATAGCGAGTTAAATCGCTCAGCTGCGTCGGACAATCTCGAAATCCCCGCCTTCCTCAAAAGAGCGAAGGATAATCAGCTTCCCGGAGGTCCGGCATGAAAGCGGGCCCATGGAAGCCTGACGAGATCGCGCTGCTGGTCGACCTTCGCGCGCAGGGCGCGGCCATCAACGACATTGCCGAGCGCCTGAACCGCACCGTGGCGTCGGTGCATGGCAAGCTAAATCACATAAGGGCGGAGCGGCGGCCGCGCCCGAAAGCGAAGATGGGACGGCCGCCGATCACGCCTCCTCCGGATGATCATCGCATCGCCGCGCTTGCGGCGCGGGATCGCCGCCTTGCGCTGGCGCCGCGTGACCTGACCGCAAGCCTGCTCGGCGATCCGCTGCCGGGATATTCCGCTCTCGATCGACGCGAGGGGCGGGCATGACGCTCGGTTCGCATCAGCGCACGATCGGCGCGTCGCAAGTTCACATCACGCCGCGGCGCATCCTCGATCCGCTCGGCGCATTCGATCTCGATCCTTGCGCCAGCGATCCGCGCCCTTGGGATTGCGCGGCGCGCAACCTCACGGTCGTCGACGACGGACTGACGGCCGAATGGGACGGGCGCGTCTGGCTCAATCCGCCCTTCGATGTACGACAGATCGGACAATGGTTCGAGCGCATGAAAAAGCATGGTCGCGGCACGGCGCTCGTCCACGCGCGCACGGAAACGAAGTGGTTTCGGTTGGTCTGGGACAACGCGCACGCGCTGCTCTTCCTCTTCGGCCGCGTCGTGTTCCATAAGCCGGACGGAAGCCCGCAGACGACGCGCGGCGGCATCGTCGCCAATTCTGGCGCGCCAGTGG
>JAFKKS010000126.1 GCA_017304555.1 Hyphomicrobiales bacterium | reverse complement strand
GCGCGGCGGGTGAGGGGTTAGAGCCTATCGAGAGAGCGTAACCCCTCACCCGGATCGTCTCGCTGCGCTCATCGATCCGACCTCTCCCTATGGGAGAGGTGAAAGAAAGCCCGTCATGGCCGGGCATAGCCCGTCGAAGACGGGCGTGAACGCCCTTTTGTCTCGGCCATCCACGTCTTGCTTGCAGTCAAAAAGGAAGACGTGCCCGCAACAAGTGCGGGCATGACGGATAAAGTCGAACGCGCATCGTCCAGAATCGAAATGGCCGGGGCTATGCCCGGCCATGACGACGTGATCGGACGCGGTGTGGGGCGTCCTACACGATCAGCTTGTAGGCCGGGATCGTGAGGAAGTCGGCGAAGTCCGGCGCCAGCGATAGTTCGCTGAACAGCTTGATCGCCTCCGGGAAGCGGCCGTTGTCGTAGGCTTCCGCCCCGACTTCCCACTTCACCCGCTGCATCTCTTCCTGCATCGCGCGGCGGAAGAACTCGGGCGTCGCCTTCACGCCGGTGTCGAGTTCGACGCCGTACTTGATCCACTGCCAGATCTGCGCGCGCGAGATTTCCGCCGTCGCGGCGTCCTCCATCAGATTGTAGATCGGCACCGCGCCGCGCCCGCCGAGCCACGCTTCGACGTATTGCACGCCGACGCGGATGTTGTGGCGGAAGCCTTCCTCGGTCTTGGTGCCGTCGTGGATCTGCAGCAGGTCGTCGCGCGTGACGTGGACATCGCCCCGCAGCTTGTCGAGCTGGTTCGGCTGCGGCATCAGCCGGTCGAACACTTGCTTGGCGATCGGCACGAGGTCGGGATGCGCGACCCAGGTGCCGTCGTGGCCGTCATTGGCCTCGCGTTCCTTGTCGGCGCGCACCTTGTCGAAGGCGGCGGCGTTCGCCGCTTCGTCGCCGCGCACCGGGATTTGCGCCGCCATGCCGCCCATCGCGAACGCGCCGCGACGGTGACAGGTTTTCACCAGCAGCGCCGCATAGGCGCCGAGGAACGCCTTGCCCATCACCACCTGGCTGCGATCCGGCAGCACGTAGTCGGGGTTCTTCGCGAGCTTCTTGATGAAGGAGAAGATGTAGTCCCAGCGTCCGGCATTGAGGCCGGCGATGTGATCGCGAAGCTCCCACAGCATCTCGTCCATCTCGAACGCCGCCGGCAGCGTTTCGATCAGGATCGTCGCCTTGATCGTGCCGGTCGGGATGCCGAGCTTCTCCTGCGCGTGCAGGAACACGTCGTTCCACAGCCGCGCTTCCTGATGCGTCTCGAGCTTGGGCAGGTAGAAATACGGCGCCGTGCCCTGCGCGATCTGCGCCTGCGCGTTGTGGAAGACGTAGAGCCCGAAGTCGAACAGCGCGCCGGAGACGGGCGCGCCGTCGATGGTCAGATGCTCCTCGAGCAGGTGCCAGCCGCGCGGTCGCACCAGCAGCACGGCAGGATCGTCGCCGAGCGCGTAGTCCTTGTCGCGCTCGGTGTCGGTGAAGGCGAGCGTGCCGGCCCAGCGGTCCTTCAGGTTGATCTGGCCTTCGATATTGTTCGACCAGGTCGGCGAATTTGCATCCTCGAAGTCCGCCATGAAGACATTGGCGCCCGAATTGAGCGCGTTGATCACCATCTTGCGGTCGACGGGGCCGGTGATCTCGACGCGGCGGTCGAGCAGGTCGGCAGGGATCGGCGCGACCTTCCAGTCACCGCCCCGGATCTCGCGCGTCTCCTTCAGGAAGTCGGGAACCGCGCCGGCGTCGTAGCGAGCCTGCTGCGCCTTGCGTGCGGCAAGCAGTTCCTTGCGCCGTGCGTCGAAGCGACGATGCAGGCCGGCGACGAAGGCGAGCGCCTGCGGCGTGAGGATTTCCTTGTAACGCGTGCCGTAGGCGCCCTTGACGATGACGCCGCGCGGCGTCGCGGAGGCCGGCTGCCGCCGGACGGCGACGTTGGCGTGACGCGGCGACGCCGCTGCGCCGAGGCGCGAGCGCGCCGTGCGTTTCGTCGTGCCGCTCTTGGCGCGCGTCTTGGCGCGCGTTGCGCCGCGCGAAGGCGGAGCGACGATCGCAGGGCGGGCCGAACCGCGCCGAGCTGGCGATCCAGCGCGTTGCGGCGCTTTCGCTTTCGTTGTGGCCTTTGCCGGCCGAGCGCGCTTCGCGACGGTCTTTACCGTGCCGCGCGCTGTCGAGCCGCGCGCCATTCGCCCCGTTGTTTTGCGCCCCGTTGCTTTTGGGGCAGCCTTCGTGCGTCGCGCAGGCGCGACCTTGCGGGCTGCCGCTTTCTTCGGCGCAGCCTTCTTTGCTGCAGCCTTCTTCTTCGAAGCGTCCTTCTTGAGCACAACCTTCTTGGGCGCAACCTTTCGGGCCGTCGCCTTACGCGTTTTCGCGCGTGCGCGTCCGGTCGCTGTCGCCGGGGCGCGCTTTTTCGTCTTGCGCTTGGCGGCCGCTGCCGTCGCCTTCTTCTTGGCGGCGCCGGCCCGCGTCGTTGCCTTCTTCGCGGTGGTCTTGCGCTTCACGGAAGTGCGAGCGGCGCCTTTCGACGCCGCTCGTTTGGTCGACCGTGCCTTCGACTTCGCTGGCTTACGGCCCTTAGCTGCCGCCATTATGGTTTCCTTGTTTCAAGAGATTGGCTGCCGACTCGAGCCACCCCATCGGGGCGGAGACTGCAGCCGGTTTGCTACGCGGACGTGACTTGCGGGCCGCCACCTTGCGCGGGGCGGATTTGCTCGCCGTCGTCTTGGTCGCCGCCTTCCGTGCAGTCGCCTTCCGTGCAGTGGTCTTTCTTGCGGTCGCCTTCCGTGCGCTGGTCTTCCGTGCGCTGGTCTTGCGCGCCGCGGATTTGCGCGCAGTTGACTTCCGGGCTGTGGCCTTCCGGGCTGTCGTCTTGCGCGCTGTTGATTTGCGTGCGGTCGTCTTCCGAGCGGTCGCCTTGCGAGCGGTCGACTTACGCGCCGTCGCCTTGCGTGCGGTTGCTTTCCGCGCGGTTGTCTTCTTTGCCGCCGGCTTGCGCGTCGTCTTCTTCGTCGTGCGCTTTGCCGTGCTGCGCTTCGCGCTCATGCGTTTCGCCGCCGCGCGCGGCGCCTTGCGCGTCACCGTCTTCTTGCCCGCCGCTTTGGCTTTGCTTCCACCGCGCTTGGTTGTTTTCCGTGCCGCCATCTGAACCTCCTGATGATGCCCCACGTTCATTGCTTATCGCACATCACGTCGTGCTGCACACCTTATGCGTTCTTCGTCATGTCAGCTTACAGAGTCTTGCGGACGCTTTGGAGTGCCACGCAAGGCAACACTTCGTAGCGCATCTGGTTCCGGTCCGCCGCTCGCCCAGTCGAGCAATTCCACCGTATGAACGATCGGGATGCGCGTCGCTTCGCCGATCTGCACCATGCATCCGATGTTGCCGGTCGCGATGATGTCGGGTGCGACCTTCGCGATATTGGCCGCCTTACGGTCGCGCAAGCGCGTCGCGATCGCGGGCTGCATCATGTTGTAGGTGCCGGCCGAACCGCAGCAGAGATGCCCTTCGGGAACGTCTTTCACCACGAAGCCCGCGCGTTTGAGGAGGTCCTTCGGTTGCCGCACGATCTTCTGCCCATGCTGCATCGAGCAGGCGGAATGATAGGCGACAACGAGGCCTGACGGTGTCGCCGGCGCGGCAAGATCGAGTTCCGGCAGATATTCGGAGATGTCGCGTGCGATCGCCGACACCCGCGCCGCCTTCTCGGCATAGGCGGGGTCGGTGCGCAGCATGAAGCCGTAGTCCTTGATCGTCGTGCCGCAGCCGGACGCGGTGATGAGGATGGCGTCGAGGCCTTCGCCGTCCATCTCGCGGATCCAGGCGTCGATATTGTTGCGCGCTTGGGCGAGCGCGTCGTGCTCGCGGCCCATATGGTGCACGAGCGAGCCGCAGCAGCCTTCGCCGGCCGCGTGAATGACTTCGATGCCGTGCCGGTTGAGCAGGCGAACCGTTGCCGCGTTGATTCCGGGATCGAGCACCGGCTGTGCGCAGCCTTCGAGCAGAGCGACGCGGCCGCGTTTCGCCCCGTCAGGCTTGGCCACAGGGGCGGGCTGCGACGATGCGGGCAGGGCGGCCGGCGCCAGGCGCAACATCGCGGCAAGTCGCGTCAAGCCGATCGTTTCCAGCAATGGCGCCAACGGCTTAACCAGCCGCGCCGCCATCAGCGACGCGCGAAAGCGCGCCGGGTAGGGCAACGTCATCGCCAGCAACATGCGCAACGCGCGCTCGCGCAGCGGCCGTCGATACGTCTTCTCGATATGCGCGCGCGCCTGGTCGACGAGGTGCATGTAATGCACGCCGGACGGACACGTCGTCATGCAGGAGAGACACGAGAGGCAGCGGTCGATGTGCTTGACCACCTCGCCGCTCGCCGGGCGGTCGTTCTCCAGCATGTCCTTGATGAGATAGATGCGCCCGCGCGGCGAATCCAATTCGTCGCCGAGCAGCACATAGGTCGGGCACGTCGCCGTGCAAAAGCCGCAATGCACGCAGGCGCGCAGGATCTTGTCGGCTTCCGCGATGTTCGGGTCGGCGAGTTGTGCGAGCGAGAAATTGGTTTGCATCACACGCCTGCGTACATGCGGCCGGGATTGAGAATGCCCTTCGGGTCGAAGCCTTCCTTTACCCGCCGCGTCAAGATCGCGATGGCGGCATTCTGCGGGTCGAAGACATCGACCGCGGCGCGCACCGCGGCGCTTGCCCGGATCAACGTCGCGTGGCCGCCGGCCGGCGCCACGATTTTGCGCACCGAAGCCACGCCCGCGTCTTCGCTCGCCGGGACGAGCGCCCAGAGCAATCCGCCCGCCCAGTCGTAGAGGACTTCGGCGCCGAGGCTGGCGGTGAGAAGGGCGCCGACCTCCGGCCCGCGCGTCGGCGCGGTGGAGATGCGCCAGACCGGGCGATCGACACCGGTCGCCGCCGCGGCGAACGGCGTCACGTCGCGCACCGCGCGCCACAGCGCCTGCGAGTCGGCTTCGTCCAGCGTCGCGATGTCGCCGTAGGGCCGCAAAATGCTGCGCAGCAATTCGCGGCGGTGTGCGATCGAAGGCGGCACGCCCTCGAGCCGGATGGCGGTGACGGAGCGGCCATTGGTCGCGAGGCTAGCGATCGGCAGCCGCTTCACCGCGGTCTCGGCAATGTGCGCGGCGGCTGAGCTTTCGCCGGCGGAATTCATCGCCAGACGCATCGCCTGGCCGGCGTCAACCGAGTCGTGACCGAACAGACCGAGCGACTCTTGCGCTTCCGGGCGCGGCAGCACCTTGATCGTGGCGTCGGTCATCACCGTGAGCGTGCCCCACGACCCTGCCATCAGCTTCGAGAGGTCGTAGCCGGTGACGTTCTTCACCACGCGGCCGCCGGACTTGAACGTCTCGCCGCGCCCCGACACGCCGGAAAAGGCGAGCATGTGGTCACGCGCGGCGCCGGCCTTGATCCGCCGCGGGCCCGCAAGGTTCGCCGCCAGCATGCCGCCGAGCGTGCCGCGCCCGGGCTCGGTTCCGAGCAGCGGAGCGAAATCCATCGGCTCGAAGGCGAGTTGCTGGTTGTTGGCGGCGACTTGCGCCTCAATCTCGGCGAGCGATGTTCCGGCCTTGGCCGAGAGCACGAGTTCCGCCGGCTCGTAGAGCGTGATGCCGGCAAGCGCCGAAAGGTCGAGCGTCCCGTCCCACTGCGCCGCGCGCCCGATCGCGCGCTTCGAGCCGTGCCCGACCGTCTCGAGCGTGCGGCCGTCCGCGAGCGCGGCCTGCACGGCGGCTTCGACGTCTTGTGCGCTCTGCGGTTTGATCGGGTCAGTCATGGTGTTGGAGCGATGTCCGCAGCCGTGCACCACCCTCATCCTGAGGAGAGCGCGGAACGCGCTCGTCTCGAAGGAGGGGGCGGCCTCGTGCTTCGAGACGCGCCGCGTTGCGGCGCTCCTCAGCATGAGGCCGATTGAACTCACGTATCATCGGTGCGGTGGACATCAAAACCGCGGCAGATCAGGGAACGCGACTTTGCCGGCATGCACATGCATGCGACCAAGCTCGGCGCAGCGGTGCAAGGTCGGGAACACCTTGCCGGGGTTGAGCAGGCCTTTCTCGTCGAACGCGCATTTGAGCCGCTGCTGCTGCGCGAGATCGATGTCGTTGAACATCGCTGGCATCAGATCGCGCTTCTCGACGCCGACGCCGTGCTCGCCGGTGAGCACGCCGCCCACTTCGACGCAGAGACGCAGGATGTCGGAGCCGAACGCTTCCGCGCGCTCGAGCTCGCCCGGCTTGTTGGCGTCGTAGAGGATCAGCGGATGCAGGTTGCCGTCGCCGGCGTGGAACACGTTGGCGACGCGAAGCCCATGCTTCTCCGACATCTCGCGCATGCGCTGCAGGACGAGCGGCAGCTTGGCGCGCGGGATGGTGCCGTCCATGCAGTAGTAATCCGGCGAGATGCGCCCGACGGCGGGGAACGCGGCCTTGCGTCCGGCCCAGAACAGCAGGCGCTCCTCTTCCGACTGCGACGCCTTGATGACCGAGGCGTTGCAGCCGCGCGCGATCGCCTCGACGCGCGTCATCAGGTGCGTGCATTCGGCTTCCGGCCCGTCGAGTTCGACGATCAGCAGCGCCTCGACGTCGAGCGGATAGCCGCAATGCAGGAAGTCCTCCGCGGCGCGGATGGCGGGCGCGTCCATCATTTCCATGCCGCCGGGGATGATGCCGGCGCCGATGATCTTCGCCACGCAGTCGCCGCCATCCTCGGAGGTCGGGAAGCCGACGAGCAGCGCGCGCGCCGTCTCCGGCTTGCGCAGGATGCGCACCGTCACTTCGGTGACGACGCCGAGCAGCCCCTCGGAGCCGGTGATGATGCCGAGCAGGTCGTAGCCGCCGGCGTCGAGATGCTTGCCGCCGATGCGCACGATCTCGCCGGTGATCAGCACGATCTCGCAGCCGAGCACGTTGTTGGTCGTGAGGCCGTATTTCAGGCAGTGCACGCCGCCGGAATTCTCCGCGATGTTGCCGCCGATCGAGCAGGCGATTTGCGACGACGGGTCGGGCGCGTAGTAGAAGCCCTCGTCCTCCACCGCCTTGGTGATCGCGAGATTGGTGACGCCGGGCTCGACGATCGCTGCGCGGTTCTCGTAGTCGATCTCGCGCACGCGGTTGAACTTGCCCATGCCGAGCAGCACACCGTCGGCGAGTGGCAGCGCGCCGCCCGACAGCGAGGTGCCGGAGCCGCGCGGCACCACACGGATGCCGTTGTCGTAGCAGTAGCGCAGCACCCGGCTGACCTGCTCGGTCGTATCGGGCAGCACCACGACCATGGGTATCTGCCGGTAGGCGGTGAGCCCGTCCGACTCGTAGGGCTTCATCTCGCGCTCGGTGGCGATGACGCCTTCGCCGGGCACGATCGCGCGCAGCGCGGCGACGATGTCGTCACGCCGCGACAGCACCGATTGCTCCACCTCCGGCATTTTCAAGTTCGACATGGCCGTCCCGTCTCAGCTTTCTTCTTTTATCATACTCTAATGTAGCGTTGACAGGATGCGCTCATATGCCGAGGCTGCAGTCGTTGCATATCGTAATTTGGCATGTCGAATCTGACATGTCGTAATTTGACGGTGTTGGAATGTTGAAAGTTGGATTGGCTGTCGCAGCGCTCGTCGCGCTGTGTGGGAGCGCCGTTGCGCAGGATATCGCGGCCGGCGAAACGTCGTTCAAGAAATGTCTGCCGTGTCACGCGATCGGCGAGGGGGCGAAGAACAAGGTCGGGCCGGAGCTCAACGGACTCGACGGCCGCCATTCGGGATCGGTCGAGGGCTACAATTACACCGACGCGAACAAGAAGTCGGGAATCACCTGGGGCGAGGCGACGTTCAAGGAATACATCCAGAACCCGCGCGGCAAGATTCCCGGCACCAAGATGACGTTTGCGGGAATCAAGAACGAGAAGGAGATCGCCAATCTCTGGGCGTATCTCAAGCAGTTCGGCGCGGACGGGAAGAAGAAGTAACCAGCGCGTTTGGAATTGCCGCCGCTGAGCCTTTTTCGTCATGGCCGGGCTTGTCCCGGCCATCCACGTCTTTCTCGCATCCTTGAAGGAAGACGTGGATGCCCGCAACGAGTGCGGGCATGACGGCCGCACTAAAATGCAACAATCTGCGGCCCTCATCCTGAGGAGCCGTTTCGTAGAAACGGCGTCTCGAAGGATGGCGCAGCAATCGGGACCATCCTTCGAGACGCCGCTGCGCGGCTCCTCAGGATGAGGACCGGGGGCGAAAAACCTGTGCACGGCGCTGCCCCGACTCTACCCGCTGCCACAAGTGCACGGCACGCTTTCTGCTGAGTCCGACTCAACCGGACGGCGGCGTCCTGCTTCAGGACGCTCGCGTGCGCCGGCAATGTGGAATCGCGTCATGCAGAAACGTGTCACTCTCACTCTGTCCCATTTTGCAGCACCCGCGACACTTGCCGTGGCTCTCTTCTCCGTGTCCGTCTTCGCGGCGGATCCGGCGGCAGCGGGGCAGCGCGGCTTCTCCGGAAGCTGCGTCGGCTCCGGCGCTTCGTTCTCTTGCGCGGGCTCGTATGGCGATCGCGGCGGCAATCCGCACGTGATCGACATCCTGCGCGCGAAAGATGAGGGCGCCGTGAAGGCGTCGCAGGAGCGCGAGCAGCGCTGGGTGTCCTACTGTTCGCCGTCAATCGCCTATGACCGTTACGGCGTCGGCCGTTACGTCTACGCGGCGCGGGGCTGCGAATTCGGCCGCGACAGGGACTGATTCGCGGCGAAGGCCGGGCTCGACATCGAGACCGTCGCGCGGGGCCGCTTGCATGCGGCGCGCGCGAGGGCCAGATATCCTGAGTGTCGAGACGGCGTGAGCGGCCCGCACGATGCGGACGCCTGCGCGGCAAACCCCTGTTCGTAAGGTGGCCGCATGATCAAGGATATCCTCGTCAATCTTTCGCTCGACGCAAAAGGCGACCCCGCCGCCGATTACGCCATTGCGATTGCGTCCGCGCTGGAAGCACATCTCGCGGCGGTGGCGTTTTCATACGAACCGATCATGCCGCTGACCGTGATGGGCGGCGCGCCGGCGAATTTCATCGACGCGCAGCGCCGCGAGAACGACGCCGCGGCGCAGGCCGCGGTCGATCGTTTCGAGGAAGCAGCGCGGCGCGAAGGTTTGTCGGTCGCCTCGCAGATGCTCAGCACGAGCCTCTCAGGCGCCGCCGACACCTTCGGGCGGATGACGCGGCGCTTCGATCTTTCGATCCTCACGCAGACGCCGGCCGACAAGGCCGCGCCGGAGGAACTGATCGCGGAGAACGCGCTGTTCCAGTCCGGCCGTCCGGTGATCATGGTCCCCTATATCCATCGCGGCGGGCTCAAGCTCGACCGCATCATGGTGTGCTGGGACGGCGGCCGCGCCGCCGCGCGCGCCATCGGCGACGCGATGCCGTTCCTTCAGCGCGCCAAGGCGGTGGACGTGGTGATGGTGCTCGGCGAGGAGGGCAAGCATGATGCGCTGCCCGGCGCCGAGATGGGCGCGCATCTCGCGCGCCACGGCCTGAATGTCGACGTCAAACGCGTCGTTGCCGACGGCGGCGTGCAGGAGACGCTTCTGTCCTACGCCGCAGACATCAACGCGGATTTCCTGGTGATGGGCGGCTACGGCCACTCGCGCTTGCGCGAATTCATTCTCGGCGGCGTCACGCGCGGCATGCTCGCGTCGATGACGGTGCCGTGCTTCATGTCGCACTGAGGCGATTGCATCCTTCCGCTCGTCCCCGCGAAGGCGGGGACCCAGAGCGATATCCCTCTGGATTCCCGCTTGCGCGGGAATGAGCGGAGCAAGAGCCGCCGACAGCTAGATTACGCTGTCCTCATCCTCGCGCGGCCACGGCGCCTGCACGACAAGGCCGCGGGCGCGCGCCCCCGCAATGCCGATCCCCTGCAGCGAGAGCAGCGCCAGCATCTGCACGGCGTTGCGGATTTTCGCCGGGTCGTCGCCGGCTTCCGCGGCGAGCGGGCCGACCAAAGCCTCGAGCATGGCGCCGACGATGGCGCGCGACGTCAGGGCGGTGTCGAGGTCGCTTGTCGGCACATCGGCGAACGCCGCCCGCAGACGCGTTTCGATTTCCGCGGCAAGCGCACGGCGATAAGCGAGACGGACGGCGTCGACCTCCGCATCCACCGGCTCGGAGATCACCGCCCAGGCGAACCGCCGGTGCCGGAGCGCGCGGCCCGCGAAGGTGATGATGGCGACGGTCAATGCCGAAAGCGGTCCGGGCGCCGCGTCGGCTGCGAGCCGCATGGCGGTGATTTCACGCTCGGACGTGACCGCGACCAGCGCCTCGACGAGTTCGGTCTTGGAGGGGAAGTAGCGGTAGACCGTGCCGGCGGCGATGCCGGCGCGGGTCGCGACCGGCGCGATCTGCACCGCCGCCATGCCGTTTTCGGCGGCAAGGGCGCCGGCGGCGGCAATGATCGCATCGCGGCGCGCCGCGAGGCGTTGCTTCACCTTGTCGGTACGGCGATAGGCCACGAATCAGTCCTGCTTGACGCGCAAAGACTGAACTAGGGTTCATGGATAGGCAAGATGGGGCTGCGACACTCGCCGCTTCACCTCTCCCATGGGAGAGGTCGGGTCGTTGAGCGCAGCGAGACGATCCGGGTGAGGGGTTACGGTCTCTCGATAGGCTCTAACCCCTCACCCGCCGCCTTCGGCGTCGACCTCTCCCCATGGGAGAGGTGAAGAGGGCGCTACTTCTGCTTCGCCAGCGCGGCGGCGCGCACTTTGCTGATCGTCGTGGACGTGGTCAGCGCCTCGGGGTCGACCTTGAGGTGCAGGATCGCCGGCTTGCCGGACTTCACCGCGTCGTCGAAGGCCTTGTTGAAGTCCGCGGTCTTCTCGACGGTCGCGCCGAAGCCGCCAAAGGCGCGGCCGTAAGCCGCGAAGTCCGGGTTCTTCAATCCGGTGCCGGAGATGCGGCCGGGATATTCGCGCTCCTGGTGCATGCGGATGGTGCCGAACATGCCGTTGTCGACGACGACGACGACGACCGGCAGGTCGTATTGCACGGCGGTCGCGAATTCTTGTCCGTTCATCAGGAAGCAGCCGTCGCCCGCGAACGCCACTACGGTGCGGTCCGGGTTGAGGCGCTTCGCGGCAACGGCCGCCGGAATGCCGTAGCCCATCGAGCCGGAGGTTGGGCCGAGTTGCGTTCCGAACTGGCGGTGCCGGTAGAAGCGATGCGTCCAGCCGGAATAATTGCCGGCGCCGTTGCACAGGATCGCGTCCTGCGGCAGCCGCTCGCGCAGCCACGCGACGCACTCGCCGAGATTCATCGCGCCCGGCACCTCGGTCGCCTTCTCGGTGTAGGCGAGATAGTCCGCGTGCGCGGCTTCCGTCTCCTTGCGCCAGGGAATGTCCTTCGGCGGCTTCAGGTCGGCAAGCGCGGCGGCGAACGTGATCGGCGACGCCTGGATGGCGAGCGTCGGACGATAGACGCGGCCAAGCTCTTCCGCGCCGGGCATGATGTGCACGAATTTCATCTGCGGCGTCGGGATGTCGAACAGCGTGTAGCCCTGCGACGGCATTTCGCCCATGCGCCCGCCGACGACGATGACGAGATCGGACTCCTTGATCCGCGCCACGAGTTTCGGGTTGGGCCCGACGCCGAGGTCGCCGGCGTAAGACGGATGCAGCGCGTCGAACAGATGCGCGCGGCGGAACGTCGTGACCACCGGCATGGCGAAGCGCCCGGCGAACGCGCCGACTTCGGCGCAGGCTTCCGCCGTCCAGCGGCTGCCGCCGAGGAACAGCATCGGACGCTTGGCGCCGGCGATCAGCGTCTGCAGCTTCGCCATCTCGGCTTTGCCGGGCCACGTCTCGACCTGTTCGGCCGCAGGCGCATCGGCAACGGTGACGCGTTCGGTCAGCATGTCTTCCGGCAGCGCGATGACGACGGGTCCCGGCCGTCCGCTCGTCGCGGCATGGAACGCGCGCGAGATGATCTCCGGGATGCGCTGCGGATCGTCGATCTCGGTCGTCCACTTGGTCATCGAGCCGAACACGGCGCGGTAGTCGAGC
>JAFKKS010000125.1 GCA_017304555.1 Hyphomicrobiales bacterium | reverse complement strand
ACATCGCAGTGCGATGGTGCCCAGAAGAGGACTCGAACCTCCACGACCTTGCAGCCACTGGCACCTGAAGCCAGCGCGTCTACCAATTCCGCCATCTGGGCAGCGGGGCACACATAGGGGTGTGGCTTTTGTCTTGTCAACGCTTCGAAGCGGCGGGCTTTGCGCTATACAGGGCGAAAGGTGTCCTGTATTGCCCGCAACACGGCCGTCGGCCGCCGCCTTGCTTTGAGACCGGATATGACGCCCCAACTCCTTCAAGACATGACGCCCCAGTCTACGATCGACACCCTGATCACGGTTTTCGGCGGATCCGGATTCCTCGGCCGCCATCTCATCCGTGCGCTGGCGCGGGAGGGTTACCGGATCCGTGTCGGGGTGCGCCGGCCGGACCTTGCCGGGGACCTGCAGCCGCTCGGCCGGGTCGGGCAGATCATGCCGGTGCAGGCCAATCTTCGCTATCCGGATTCGGTCGCGGCGGCGGTGCGCGACGCCTCGGTGGTGATCAATCTGGTCGGAATCCTGTACGAGCGCGGCAAGCAGACCTTTGCCGGTGTGCAGGCGCAGGGTGCGGGCAACGTGGCGCGGGCCGCCGCTGCCGTGGGCGCGCGTATGATCCAGGTGTCGGCCATCGGCGCTGACGCGGAATCGGCCTCGTTTTACGCCCGCAGCAAGGCCGCCGGCGAGGCAGCGGTGCGCGAAGCGGTGCCGGACGCGATGATTTTCCGGCCCTCGATCATGTTCGGACCGGAGGACGATTTCTTCAACCGCTTCGGCGCGATGGCGCGCATTTCGCCGTTTCTGCCGCTGATCGGCGGGGGCGAAACGCGTTTCCAGCCGGTCTATGTCGGCGACGTAGCGGCGGCGATCGCGGCCGCGGTCGCCGGCCGGGCGCGGCCGGGCACGACCTACGAACTCGGCGGACCGGCGGTGCGTACGTTCCGCGAATTGATGGAGTATGTGCTGGAGACCACCGGGCGCCAGCGGCTGCTGTTGCCGGTTCCGTTCGGCCTCGCGAAGTTCAAGGCGCAGTTCCTACAATTCATGCCGAAGCCGCTGCTGACGCCGGATCAGGTGGAATCGCTGCGCGCGGACAACATTGTGTCGGCGCAGGCGCAAGCCGAGGGGCGCACCCTCGAAGGACTCGGCGTTGCCCCGACGGCGATCGCCGCCGTCGTTCCGGGGTATCTTTGGCGTTTCCGCAAGACCGGGCAGTTCCGCAGCCGCGCGGTGTAGTTTTCCGTCATGGCCGGGCATAGCCCGTCGAAGACGGGCGTGAACGCCCTGTTGTCCCGGCCTCCACGTCTTGCTTGCTGTCACGAAGAAAGAGGTGGATGCCCGGCATAAAGCCGGGCATGACGAAATCTAGCGTTCTTGCGGGAGCAATCCGCCCTTCACCCCATCAGCGCGAGGCTGACGAGGCCGAGTGCGCCGACGATGATCCGCCACCAGGCGAACAGCGCGAAGCCGTGGCGCGAGACGTAGTCGAGGAAGGTCTTCACCACGATCCAGCCGGCGATGAACGACGTCGCGAAGCCAACGGCGACCAGGATCAGGTTGGCGTTCCCCATCCCGTGCCAGTCCTTGTAGAGCGCAAAGACGAAGGCGCCGACCATCGTCGGCATTGCGAGGTAAAAGGAGAACTCGGCGGCGGCGCGGCGGTCGGCGCCGAACAGCATTGCCGCGACGATGGTCGCGCCGGCGCGCGAGACGCCCGGGATCATCGAGACGCACTGCGCGAGGCCGATCCACAGATACATCAGGAGCGGAAAGCGCGTCGCGTCGTGATGCCTCGGCTTGAGGTCCATGCGGTCGACCCACATCAGCACGAAGCCGCCGATCACCAGCATGATGCAGACGATCCAGACGTTGAACAGCACCGCCTTGATGAAGCCGTAGGCGAGCGCACCGACGACGGCCGCCGGCAGGAACGCGATCAACACGCCGATGACGAAGCGCCGCGCTGCCGGGTCGCTCGGCAACGCCATCGCGACGTTCCACAGCCGCGCGAAATAGATCGTCAGCAGCGCGAGGATGGCGCCGAGCTGGATCAGCACCGCGAAGCTTTTGCCGAAATCGTCGTCGCCGAAGCCGAAGAAGTGCTCGACGAGCAGCAGATGACCGGTGGAGGAGACGGGGAGGAATTCAGTCAACCCCTCGACGACGCCGAGGACGATGGCCTTCACGATGTCGAAGATCATGGAACGCTCCGAGGAAGGGTCGGGCCGGGAAGGGCGGGGGCGAAGCCTTGCCCGGGCATGCGGGCAGCAACATGGCGTTAACGAATCGGTATGCTTTGTCGCGCAGCACTGCGCCTCGGACAACGGAAACCTTGGCGGTGGAAAACTCCCTGAACCCTGCCGATGTCGCGAAAGCGGCGCAAACTCCCGCTAGCTGCCGCCCGGGAGCGAATCATCGGCAGGTTGCAATCCAGTACCGGCCGTTCCTATAGCGGGCCCCCGCGTCTTTGAACCTTTCGGACCAGCATCGGCTTTATGGTCAATCTTTATCATCACCCGTTTTGCCCGCATTCTCGCTTTGTGCGGCTCGTGCTCGGGGAATACGGCGCGGATCTCAACCTGATCGACGAGAAGGTATGGGAGCGCCGCGAGGATTTTCTCATCATGAACCCGGCCGGCACGACGCCGGTGCTGGTCGAGCCCGCCGGGCCGCCGGTGCCGGGCGCCGCCATTATCGCGGAATATATCGACGAGACGCGGGGGTTGAGCGCCGGTGACGCGCGGCTGCTGCCTCCGGATGTCGAGACGCGCGTGGAAGTGCGACGGCTGGCGGCGTGGTTCAATGACAAGTTCTTTGCCGAGGTGAGCGAGCCGCTGGTGACGGAGCGTATCTATCGCCGTCACATGCCGGCCGACCAAGGCGGCGGGCCGCCCGATACGGCAGCGATGCGCGCGGCGCGCAGTAATATCCGCTATCATCTCGCCTATATCGGGTGGCTGATGGGCGCGCGGACCTGGCTCGCGGGTGATCGGCTGAGCTACGCCGACCTCGCGGCGGCGGCGCACCTCTCCGTGATCGATTATCTGGGCGATGTGCCGTGGGAAGAGAACGAAGCAGCGAAGATCTGGTACGCGCGGGTGAAGTCGCGCCCCTCGTTTCGCCCGTTGCTGTCGGACGCGGTGCCGGGGGTGGCGCCGTCGGCGACCTACGCCAATCTCGACTTCTGACTTCGCCGCCCGCCGTCAAGGCGGCGCTGATCGAAGCGGCGCGCGCGCAGGGCTTCGATACGATCGGCATCACGCGCCCGGACGCCATTCCCGATGCGGAGCCGCGGTTGCGCGCCTTCGTCGAGGCGGGCGAGCATGGCGACATGGCCTGGATGGCGGACAGCGCCCGGCGCGGAAATCCGCTGGCGCTCTGGAACGGGTCGCGTTCCGTCATCATGCTAGGGATGAACTACGGCCCGGCGCATGATCCGTCCGCCGTGCGGCGTGAGCGCGATCGCGCCGCCATTTCCGTCTATGCGCAGGGCGACGACTATCACGATCTCGTCAAGCCGCGCCTGAAGACGCTGGCGCGCTGGCTTATCGCGACGGCTGGCGGCGATGTGAAAGTTTTCGTCGACACCGCGGCCTTGATGGAGAAGCCGCTTGCGGCGGCGGCCGGTCTCGGCTGGCAGGGCAAGCACACGAACCTCGTATCGCGCACGCACGGCTCGTGGTTGTTCCTCGGCGCGATCCTCACAACGCTCGATCTGCCCATCGACGCAGCGGAACCCGACCATTGCGGAAACTGCCGCGCATGCGTCGATGCCTGTCCGACCGCGGCTTTTCCTGCGCCTTACCGCCTCGATGCGCGCCGCTGCATCTCGTATCTCACGATCGAGCACAAAGGGCCGATCCCGCGCGATCTGCGCGCGGCAATGGGCAATCGCATCTACGGCTGCGACGATTGTCTCGCCGCATGCCCGTGGAACAAGTTCGCGCAAGTGGGGCGTGAGATGAAGCTTGCTGCGCGCGAAGAACTGCGCCGGCCGGCGCTTGCCGAGCTTGCGCAACTCGACGATCCGGCGTTTCGCGCACTGTTCCGCAAGTCGCCGGTGAAGCGCGTCGGGCGCGATCGTTTCGTACGCAACGTGCTGATCGCGATCGGTAATTCCGGCGACACGGAGCTGGCGGGGGTGGCGGAACGTCTGTTGGACGACGCCTCGCCGCTGGTGCGCGGCGCCGCCGTCTGGGTGCTGTCGCGATTGTGCGGACATGAGGAATTCGCCGCGCTTGAGCATACGCATGGCGCTCGCGAGAGTGATGCGGATGTGATTGGTGAGTGGGTGGACGGGCGCTCGGCAGCTTAGGACCTCATCCTGAGGAGCCGTTTCATTAGAAACGGCGTCTCGAAGGATGGCCGGCGCCTTTGACCATCCTTCGAGACGCGTCGCTTTGCGACGCTCCTCAGGATGAGGCCGAAGGATCTAATCGAACTCCGCAATCGCCGCTTCGAGCCGTGCGATGTCTTCCGGCCGCGAGAGGCGGTGGTCGCCGTCCTTCACCAAAGTGAAAACGACATCGTCCTGCGCCAGGAGCGAGACGAGTTCGGCGGCGTGACGCCACGGCACCGCATCGTCCTGCACACCTTGGATGATGCGCACCGGACAGCCAGTGGTGATGAGATCGCCCATTACGAGATGCTTGCGGCCGTCCTCGATCAGCGCGCGCGTGATCGGGTAGGGGCCGTCGCCGTATTGCGACGGGCGTTCCCAGACGCCCTTCTCTTCGATTTCGCGCTTCACGTCGGCCGTGAAATTCTTCCACATCAGTGCTTCGGTGAAATCGGCGGCCGGGGCGATCAGCACGAGCGCCTTCAGCGAGGCATTGGGGGCCGGCCGCCGTTGCAACGCGCGTGCAAGCAGAAGCGCAATCCATCCGCCCATGGAAGAGCCGACGACGACCTGCGGCCCGCGGCAGCATTGTGTGAATACGGCGACGCTTTCCTCGAGCCAGCGGCCGATGGTGCCGTCAGTGAATGCGCCGTCGGATTCGCCGTGGCCGGAATAGTCGAAGCGCACGCAAGCGCGCTTTTGTGCGGCGGCCCAGGCATCGAGCGCCGCCGCCTTCGTGCCCTTCATGTCGGACTTAAAGCCGCCGAGCCAGAACAGGCCGGGTTCGGCGCCTTCGCGTGCGCGCACGGCGATGCGGCGCTGGTCCGGCCCGGCCCCGTGGGTGAGGAATGTCGGCTGCGATTCGGTCATTGGTGAGGTCTGACGTGAGTTGGTGACATCATGCAAGTCCGGCTTTCGGATGACTAGGCATTCGCTATGATAGCCGGGTCGATCTTTCGACCGATACGTAAGGCGGGGCGGCCGGAATGATGAGCGTTGCGGAAGACGAGCAGATCGCGCCGCGCGCGGCGCGTACGCTCGTCGGTTCGACGGTGCTGCAGGCTGTCACGCGGCTCGATGACGATCGGGCCGGGCACGCGACTCTCAATCTTGCCCTGGCGCTGCTGCGTTCCGGCGCGCGCGCAATCGTCCTTGGCGAGGAAGGGGCGCTTGTCGGCGAATTGCAGGCGCTCGGCGGCGAATGGATGGAGTTCGCATTCTCGACGTCGCATCCGCTGCGCCGCCGCGCCAATATGACCAAGCTGCGCGAACTGATCGACGGCGAGCGGGTGGAACTCGTGCATGCGCACGGGTCCGAGGCCGCGCGTGCCTTGTCCACGGCATTGCGGCGCAAGCCCGTGCCGCTGGTCACGACCTATCTCGGCGTGCCGAGCCCACCGCAAGGGTTCGGTGTCGATCCGGTCGTCAAAGGCAATATCGTGCTGGCGCAATCGGTCTACGCCGCGAACATGATCATGAAACACCATTCGATCCCGCGCGAGCGCATCGTCGTGGTGCCGCCGTCGATCGATACGGATTGGTTCGCGCCCGCGTCCATCGGCGCCGATCGGGTGGCGGCGTTGCGGCATGCGTGGCACGTTCATCCGCACGAGCGGATCGTCCTGACGCCCGGCCACATCGCGCCGTGGCAAGGCCAACTGACGCTCGTCGATGCGGCACGCGTTCTGTTCAACGGCGGCTTGCGCGACACCGTTTTCGTAATCGCGGCCGACGGCGTGGCGGATGAGGACTACGCAAAGGAGATCGAGGGGCGGGTGATCGCGCAGGGCTTGGGCAACGCATTCCGCCGCGTTGGCCACTGCCGCGATATGCCGGCGGCCTATGCGGCGGCAGACATCGTCGTTGTCGGAACGGAACGCGCTTCGAGCTTCGACGATATCGCGGCGGAAGCGCAGGCGATGGGGCGGCCGGTGATCGCATCGGATGTCGGCGCGCTGTCCGAGATCGTGCTTGCGCCACCGCTGGTGCCAGCAGAAGCCCGCACGGGGTGGCTGGTGAAGCCACACGATACATTTTCGCTGGCGCGCGCGCTCGCAGAAGCGATCGAGACCGAGCGGGCTGAGAGCGATGCCATGGGAATGCGCGCACACACGGTTGCCAATCAGACGTTCTCGCCGCTGCGTGTCGCGGCCGCGGTCCTCGACGTCTACGACGCGCTACTCGAAGGCGACGTCGCAAGCGAAACGGCGTGAGACTGAATCGTCATCCCGCTCTATTGTTTTGATCGGACACGCTCTTTTCGAAAGCGGCTGCTGTCTTTTCGAGATCACGCTCTAGTCGTTGCGCTGCCGCGGGCTCGGCGGTATCACTCAAGAGGCTGGTCGGTTCAGCCGCGTGATCCGTTTCGCGTCTTGAATAGGCCTTCAACGACGAGGTTTTGGTGGCCGGTTCCGCTGCCGTCCGCACATTCGCGGACCCGCATCAGAATGAACTGCAACTTCCGCCCGCGCCGCCATCGGTCGTGCCGTACGGACACGAGGATATTGTTGCGCGTGCATCGGCGCCGGCGCGGCCGCTACAGCCGCTGATCGTTGTGCCGATGGTGGATTCGGGCGCCGCCGGCGCCGGCGTTATCGAACTCGTGCGCATTCTCGCGAGCGCCGGTCATCGCCCGGTCGTCGTCGCTCAAGGAGGGTCGCGGACGGACGAGCTTGCGGCGCATGGCGCCGAGTGGTTCCCGATGCGCGTCGCCAGCATCAACCCGCTGGTAATGTTGGCAAACGTGCCGCGCATGGTGCGGCTTATCCGCACACGCCAATGCGATCTCGTGCATGTGCACGGACGTGCGTCAGCCTGGAGCGCTTATGTTGCCGCGCGCATCATGCGCCGGCCGCTGGTCACCACCTGGCACAAGGGCTTCCGCGAGCAGAATATCTTCAAGCGCCTCTACAACGGCATCATGGCACGCGGTGCGCGGGTGATTGTGGTCAGCGATCAGATCGCCGATTTGCTCGGCGAGCGTTACGGTTTGCCGTTGTCGCGGATCGACGTCATTCCACCGAGCGTCGACCTTGATCGTTTTGATGTGAGCGCCGTGTCGGCTTCGCGGATCGAAGCCGTGCGGCAAAGCTGGGGGGCGGGGCCGCAAACGAAGGTGATACTCGTGGTCGGCCGCATGAGCCGGCGCAAGGGGCATCACGTCGTCGTGGATGCCGTTGGGCAGCTCAAGGCGCTCGGCATGAAGGATTTTCTCTGCGTGTTCGCGAGCAAGGACGGCGTGCGCACGCACTACGCCGCGGCGCTTTGGGACCAGGTGCTTGCGACCGGCGCTGCCGACTTCGTGCGTCTCGCTGGGCGGATCGACGATCTGCCGGCGGCCTATGCGGCGTCGAGTGTCGTCGTCTCAGCCGCGGTCCAGGCGGAAGGCGTGCAGCGCGCGACGCTCGAGGCGCAGGCGATGGCGCGGCCGGTCATCGTGTCGGACCTCAGCGCCGGCGCCGACGTGGTGCTGGCGCCGCCCGTCGTCAGCGAGGACCGGATGACGGGAATGCGGTTTCCCGCGGGGGACGCTTCGGCGCTTGCCGCCGCCGTAGTGCGGCTTTTCTCGATTCCGGAGGCTGCCCGGATCGCCATTGGCGCGCGCGGCCGGGTTTGGGCCAGCACCAATTTTAACGCGGAGGCGATCCGCGAGCAGACCCTGACGCTCTATGAGGCGGTCGGTCGGGCGAAGCCCGGCGCGTGACATTTGCCTCAAAACACCCGGTTATTTGCGGCTTGGTGTGGCTTTACCGGCGTTGACTTCGCATCGAATTCTACCGATGTTCTGCAAACGGCGGGTTCCTGCGGAACCAGCTTGGTTCATCGGACGTTCACTGCCACTGGCCTACGGCCTGGAGCGTTGAGCGCCGTATTACTATGTCAGCTTATTATCCGTGGAAGGCCCAGAGCCGATAAAGGACTGATCGTGGTTTTCTCGATCGTCTCACAGTTTCAACAGTAGAGGAGAGTTCGACCATTCGCCGCCCCATGAGAGCCCCGGTGCCTGTCCAGAAGGACGGCCCGCGCGTCAACGATGAGATTCGCGCCCGCGAGGTGCAACTGATCGATCAAGACGGCCAGAACCACGGTACAGTGGAATTCCGCGTGGCCTATGCCATGGCGCAGGAAGCGGGTCTCGACCTGGTCGAGATCGCGCCGAACTCGGTGCCGCCTGTCTGCAAGATCCTCGATCACGGCAAGTACAAGTTCCAGGCGCAGAAGAAGGCTGCCGAGGCCCGCAAGAAGCAGAAGGTCGTCGAGATCAAGGAGATCAAGCTCCGGCCGATGATCGACGACCACGACTACGATGTGAAGATGCGCTCGATGAAGCGGTTCTTCGAGGAAGGCGACAAGGTGAAGGTCACCCTTCGCTTCCGCGGCCGCGAGATGGCGCACCAGGATATCGGCCAGAAGTTGCTCAACCGCGTCAAGGACGACCTCATCGAGGACGCCAAGGTGGAGCAGGAGCCGAAGTTCGAGGGCCGTCAGATCGTCATGGTCCTGGCGCCGCGGTAAGGCCCGCCAGTATTCATTTCTGCGTCATGCCCGGCCTTGGCCGGGCATCTACGTCTTAGAGTTGCGGGAGAAAGTCGTGGATGGCCGGAACAAGTCCGGCCATGACGAGATCGCAGGCTTAGCGGTCTGGTGATTGATCTTTTCGTCCCGCTCTGCCATAAGCCTGCCCTTCCGTCGCCCGGCTGAAAAAGGGCTGCCGTGGCGGCGGATTTCGCTCATTCCGAGCACTTGCTCACTATCGAGCACCCGTCCGGGGGACGCTGGGCCGTGGCCTTTTGGCTTCGCCGTGGCGTTGCGACCGGCATCAGGAGAGCCAAAATGCCCAAGATGAAGACCAAGTCGGGCGCTAAAAAGCGCTTCAAGATCACCGGTTCGGGGAAGGTCGTGTCGGCCATGGCAGGCAAGCGCCACGGCATGATCAAGCGGACCAAGAAGCAGATCCGCGACCATCGCGGCACCAGCGTCCGCTTCAAGGCCGACGGCGACAACATCAAGAAGTATTGGATGCCGAACGGCTGACCGCCGGGCATTTCATTTCGCTTCCGTCATTTCCCGTGTGATCCGCATCGGCCTGAGCGCTTAAAGCGCGGCGATGCAAAAGACCCAGGAGTTCAGCCATGGCTCGCGTCAAGCGCGGTGTTACCGCCCACGCCAAGCACAAGAAGGTCCTCAAGGCCGCCAAAGGCTTTTACGGCCGGCGCAAGAATACGATTCGCGTCGCCAAGCAGGCGGTGGAGAAGTCGCAGCAATACGCGTTCCGCGACCGCAAGCGCCGCAAGCGCACCTTCCGCGCCCTGTGGATCCAGCGCCTCAACGCGGCGGTGCGCCCGTTCGATCTGACCTACAGCCGATTTATCGGCGGCCTCGCAGCGGCTGGCATCGAGATCGACCGCAAGGTGCTCTCCGACCTCGCCATCCGCGAGCCGGCGGCATTCGCGGCGATCGTCGAGAAGGTCAAGGCCGCGCTGCCGAAGGCGGCCTAAGGCCGTCTCCCAACGCGCTCGTCATGCCCGCGCAAGCGGGCATCCAGTACTCACGGGCGTTTCTTTATTTCACGACGACCGGGCGTACTGGATCATCCGCCTTCGCGGATGATGACACCCTGTGAATTGGGGTTGTCATGTCCGACATCGAAACGCTTGAACGTCAATTACTGACCGAAATCGAGGCCGCCCCCGACGAGGCGGCGCTCGAGGCCGTGCGCATCGCCGCGCTCGGCAAGAAGGGTTCGGTCTCCGAGCTTCTCAAGACGCTCGGCGCGATGACGCCGGAGGAGCGCAAGACCAAGGGGCCTGCGATCAACGGCCTGCGCGACCGCGTTGCGACGGGGATCAACACCCGCAAGGGCGCGCTGAAAGACGCAGCGCTCAATGCGCGGCTCAACAGAGAGACGGTCGACGTCACCTTGCCGGTGCGCGAGGCGCCGGCGGAGGCGGGCCGCATCCATCCGATCACGCAGGTGGTGGATGAACTCACCGCGATCTTCGCCGACATGGGTTTCGCCGTCGCCGAAGGTCCCGACATCGAGACCGACGAACTCAACTTCACGATGCTGAACTTCCAGGCCGATCATCCGGCGCGGGAGATGCACGACACCTTCTTCTTCAATCCGAAGCCGGACGGCTCGCGGATGCTTTTGCGCACGCACACATCGCCGGTGCAGATCCGCACCATGCTGTCGCAGAAGCCGCCGATCCGCGTGATCATTCCCGGCCGCACCTATCGCTGCGACAGCGACCAGACGCATACGCCGATGTTCCATCAGGTCGAGGGCCTGGTGATCGACAAGGGCTCGCATCTTGGCCACCTGAAGTGGATCCTCGAAGAGTTCTGCAAGGCGTTCTTCGAGGTCGACAAGGTGAAGATGCGCTTTCGTCCGTCGTTCTTCCCGTTCACCGAGCCGTCGCTTGAAGTCGACATCCAGTGCCGCCGCCAGGGCAACGAGATCCGTTTCGGCGAGGGCGAGGATTGGCTTGAGATTCTCGGCTGCGGCATGGTGCACCCGAACGTGCTGCGCAATTGCGGGCTCGACCCGGACGTCTACCAAGGCTTTGCCTGGGGCATGGGGATCGACCGCATCGCGATGCTCAAATACGGCATGCCGGACCTGCGCGCGTTCTTCGAGGCGGACGTGCGCTGGCTCTCGCATTACGGCTTCCGCCCGCTCGATTTCCCGACGCTCGCGGGAGGGCTCAGCGCGTGAGGGGTATGGCGCCGCATGGCTGTGCAGCAAACGAGGCGCCACTCCCTCTCCCGCTTGCGGGGGAGGGTTGGGGAGGGGGCTCTCTTATGAAGACGCCAACCTGGCAGGTTCAACCCAAGGCGCGTAATCGTGCGCGCTCGCTTCGCCGTGATTTCACGGAAGCTGAGAAGGCGGTTTGGGCTTTGGTCCGCGCGCATCGCTTGCAGGGCGTGAGCTTCCGCCGGCAGACACCGATCGGGCCTTACATCGTCGATTTTGTTTCACACGGTGCACGCCTCGTCATCGAGGTCGATGGTGGTCAGCACTTCGAGGACAAACACCTCAAGGCTGATGCGAGGCGTGATGCTTATCTGATGGCCAAGGGTTATCGCGTTTTGCGCTTCACCAACCTCGATGTTCTGAAGAATCGAGAAGGTGTGTTCGAGACGATTGTCGGCGCTCTGAAAAAGAGCCCCCTCCCTAACCCTCCCCCGCAAGCGGGAGAGGGAGCCAGCCCAGGCGAGCCGCGATCATGAAATTCACTCTCTCCTGGCTGAAAGAACATCTCGAGACGAGCGAGACGCTCGAGGAGATCGTCAAGACGCTGACGATGATCGGGCTCGAGGTCGAGAACGTCGAGGACAAGGCGAAGGCGCTGTCCGCGTTCCGCATCGTGCGTGTGATCTCCGCCGTGCAGCACCCGAACGCGGATCGCCTGCGTGTGTGCATGGTCGACACCGGCGAGGGCGCGCCGGTGCAGGTCGTGTGCGGCGCGCCGAATGCGCGCGGCGGCATGAAGTCGGTGTTCGGCACACCCGGCACCTACATTCCGGGCAAGGACATCACGCTTGCGGTCGGGAAAATCCGCGGCGTCGAAAGCCACGGCATGCTGATCTCGCCCGCCGAGATCGCGATCTCGGACGATCACGACGGTATCATCGACCTGCCGGAAGATGCGCCGGTTGGCGCTGTCTTCGCCGAATGGGCGGGGCTCGGCGATCCGGTGATCGACATCAACCTCACGCCATCGCGCGCGACCTCGCGGCGGCCGGGCTTGGCACGCTGAAGAACGATGGCGTCAAAGCCGTCTCCGGCACGTTTCCGTGCCCGGTCGCGGTGAAGCTCGATTTTCCCGAAGGCGATGCGCTTTGTCCGGCCTTCGGCTTGCGCCTCGTGACGGGCGTGAAGAACGGCCCATCGCCGGATTGGCTGCAGCGCAAGCTGACCGCGATCGGCCTGCGTCCGATCAACGCGCTGGTCGACATCACCAACTTCCTCACCTTCGATCGCGGACGGCCGCTGCACGTCTTCGACGCCGCGAAGGTGCGCGGAAATCTCACGGTGCGGCGTGCGCACGCCGGCGAGAGCGTGCTGGCGCTCGACGGCAAGACCTATGCGCTCGACGACACGATGTGCGTCATCGCCGACGAGAAGGGTGTCGAGTCGATCGCCGGCATCATGGGCGGCGAGGAGAGCGGGTGCTCCGAAACGACGACGGACGTGCTGATCGAGTCCGCGTTGTGGGTGCCGCACAACATCGCGCGCACCGGCCGCAAGCTCGGCATCAATTCCGACGCGCGCTATCGCTTCGAGCGCGGCGTCGATCCGGCCTTCATGGTGCCAGGATTGGAACTCGCGACCAAGCTGGTGATGGAACTCTGCGGCGGCACGCCGTCGGAGATCGTGGTCGCGGGTGACGCAAGTGCGCCCGACCATGTGCTCAATTTCCCGCTGAGCGAGGTGAGACGCCTTTCCGGTCTCGACGTGCCACCGACCGAGGTGAAGCGTGTGCTGACCCATCTCGGTTTCTACGTCGCCGGGCAGGGTGAGACCATGAAGGTCGCGGTGCCGTCGTGGCGCCCCGATATCGAAGGCAAAGCCGATCTCGTCGAGGAAGTGGTGCGTATCGTCGGCGTGGATAACGTGCCGGCGACGCCGTTCCCGCGCGGCGACGCCGCATTCAAGCCAGTGTTGACACCGTTGCAGGTGCGCACGCGCAAGGCCAAGCGTGCGCTGGCCGCGCGCGGCCTCGTCGAGGCGGTGACGTGGTCGTTCATCGCCAAGCCGTATGCGGAACTGTTCGGTGGTGGTGATGCCGCGCTCGCGCTCGCTAACCCGATCGCGGCGGATCTCTCCGACATGCGGCCGAGCATCGTGCCGAGCCTGATCGGCGCGGCGCAGCGCAATGCCGACCGCGGCTTCGGCGATACCGCCTTGTTCGAGGTCGGGCAGATTTTCCGCGGCGACAAGCCGGAGGATCAATTCACCGCCGCCGCCGGGGTGCGGCGCGCACTCGCAAAGCCTGCGGGCGCGGGGCGCTTCTGGGAAGACAAGGCGGCAAGCGTCGATGCGTTCGACGCGAAAGCCGACGCCTTCGCGACGCTCGCTGCCGCCGGCGCGCCGATGTCCGCGCTTCAGGTCGTGCCGGGTGGTCCGGCGTGGCTGCATCCGGGGCGCTCCGGCACGATCCAGATCGGGCCGCAGAACGTGCTGGGTTATTTCGGCGAGATGCATCCTGCCGTACTCGACAAACTCGGGGCCGAAGGACCGATGGTCGCGTTCGAGGTCGTGCTCGATCGTATCCCCGAGCCGAAAGCCAAGCCGACGCGTGCGAAGCCCGCGCTCGAACTGTCGTCGTTCCAGCCGGTGGAGCGCGATTTTGCGTTCGTGGTCGACCGCAAGGTCAGGGCGAGCGACATTGTGCGCGCGGCGCAGAGCGGCGATCGCAAGGCGATCACGGCCATCACCGTGTTCGACGTTTACGAGGGGCAGGGCATCGATCCCGACAAGAAGTCGGTCGCGATCGCGGTGCGGATGCAGCCGCGCGAGCGCACGATGACCGACGAGGAGATCGACGCCATCGGCGCCAAGATCGTTGCGGAAGTGACGAAGCGCACCGGCGGCGTGCTGCGGGGATAATATCCGTCAAGCCCGCGCTTGTTGCGGGCATCCACGTCTTTCTTACGTAACAAGGCGTGGACGGTCGGGACAAAAGGGCGTCCACGCCCGTCTTCGACGGGCTATGCCCGGCCATGACGAAGGCGGGGACAGCGGCCTTCGCTACTTCGGCAGCACGGTCTCCTTCTCGGCGAACAGGTGATTGACGATCACCATGCCGACGATGAGCAGAGGTGCGGCGAGGAACGCGCCGAGCGGCCCCCACAGCCAAGCCCAGAAGGCGAGGGAGAGGAACACGGCGAACGGGCTCATGGTCAGCCGGTGGCCGACGATACTTGGCGTGACGATCTGCCCCTCGATGGTGGCGATGGCGACGAATAGCGCCGGCGCGAGCAGCGCACCGCCGATCGTGCTCGATACGACGAGCCCCACCACGAACAGAATGGCGACGACGACCGCTGCGCCGATATACGGGATGTAGTTGAGCGCGGCGGTGAGAATGCCGAAGGCGATCGGATTGGGAAAGCCGATGACGTAAAGCATCGTCGCGGTCACCGCGCCAAGCCCGACATTGATGACGCTCACCGTCACCACGTAGGTGATGAGGTTCTGTTCGATCTCGCTCCAGATGCGCACCACACGCAGGCGCGCTTCGCGCGAGCCGGCTTTGACGATGAGCTTGCGGCGGATGCCGGTGACACCGACGAGGAAGAACAGCAGCGTGCCGAAGAACACAACGAGTTCGGTCATCGCCGGCGTCGCGACGCCCACGGCGCTCTGCGCGATGGCAGCGAGGTCGATGGCGATGCCGCCTTCCTTGCCGCCAGCGCCAACCGACTGGCGCAGGTTGTGCAGTATGGCGAGCGGCCGCTCCAACAAGTGCAGCCTATCCTTGAGGGTGTCGGCGAGTTGCGGCGCACGGTCGATCCAATCCGTCAGCGGGCCGGCGCTGAGAACAACCGCGAGCCAGACCGCGCCGCAGAAAAGTGCGACGAGAACGATGGCCGGGAGGATTGGCGGGATCTTGTATTTCTCGGCGTATTTCTGAACCGGACTCAGCGTGATGCCGACGATGAGCGCAGCCGAGACCGGCATCACCACCGAGCGCGAAAGATAGAGCGCGGCGACCGCCAGGATGACGAAGATGCCGATGATCGCACCATCGGTCGCATCTCGCCAATTGGCGGGCAGGAATTCCCGCGTCTTGCCGTTCTCGTCAGTCTTCGCCGACGGACGGTTTTCGTTCTTGGCCGTGGGTGTGGATGTCTGAAGCATGACCTGCGGCCCGGTTGAGCGCCGAGCATGGTCGGCCCTTCAATTAACGCGAAGGGGCCAGTTCGGTTGCGTGGCCGCAGGTCTTTTGCCGTTGTGGCGCTGGAAAACGTTAGCGCGGCGCCATGCGTAACGCGCCGTCGAGCCGGATCACCTCGCCATTGAGGTAGCGGTTGGAGACGATGTGCATCACCAGCGAGGCGAACTCGTTCGGCTCGCCGAGGCGCACGGGGAAGGGCACCTGCTGGCCGAGGCTCTGCTGCGCGGCCTCCGGTAACGCCTTGAGCATCGGCGTCGCGAAGATGCCGGGCGCGACGGCGAGAACGCGAATGCCGAACTGCGCGAACTCGCGCGCCGCCGGCATGGTCAGCGCGGCGATGCCGCCTTTCGACGAAGCATAGGCGGCCTGGCCGATCTGCCCTTCGAAGGCCGCGACGGACGCGACGGAGACGATGACGCCGCGCTCGTTGTCGGCCATCGGCTCGAGCTTCGAGGCTTCGGCGCCGACGAGGCGCAGCATGTTGAACGAGCCGATCAGGTTGATGCGGATGACGCGTTCATAGTCGACTAGCGGCATCGGGCCCTCGCGGCCGACGATGCGCTTCGCCGGGCCGACGCCGGCGCAGTTGATCAGGATGCGGGCGGGGCCGTTCTTCTCGGTCGCCTCTTTGAGGGCGGCGACGGCGCTGTCGACGTCCGACACGTCGCATTTGATGGCGTGGCCGCCAATTTCCTTTGCGACCTTCTGTGCGGCTTCCATGTTGACGTCGAGCACCGCGACCTTGGCGCCGGCGCTGGCGAGCTGCGCGGCGGTCGCCGCTCCCAATCCCGAACCGCCACCGGTGACGACGGCCGCCTGTCCCTTCGGATCCATGTGTGAAGTCCTTTCGATGAAGCCGGAAGTATTTACCGCATCATGAACCGCATGTCGTCATCGCCGGGCTCGTTCCGGCGATCTCGTTTAGGCGGCCACTGTGCCTTCATGATCGGGATGGCCGGGACAAGCCCGGCCATGACGTTTGAGGCTTGTCACGCTCCGATCACCCGCACCGGCGCGCCGTCGACGAAGGCGCGGATGTCCTCGACCGTGTCGCCGTAGAAGATGCGGTACATCTGTTCGGTGACGTAGCCAAGATGCGGGGTCAGAACGACGTTCGGGAGCGTGCGCAGCGGATGGTCTTTCGACAGCGGTTCGGTGTCGTAGACGTCGATGCCGGCGCCGGCGATCGTTTTCGCGCGCAAGGCGGCGATCAGGTCAGCTTCCTTCACGATCGGTCCGCGCGAGGTGTTGACGAGATAGGCGGTCGGCTTCATCAGCGCGAATTCGCCGGCGCCGATCAGTCCGCGCGAGCGGTCGCCAAGCACGAGGTGGATGCTGACGAAGTCGGACTGCTTCAGTAGTTCCTCCTTCGTCGCGTACTCCGCGCCGCCCTCCTTCGCCTTCTCCGGCGTCATGTTAGGGCTCCACGCAAGCACCTTCATGCCGAAGGCGCGGCCGAAGCCGGCGACGCGCGAGCCAAGCTTGCCGAGGCCGAGGATACCGAGCGTTGAGCCGTGGAGCTCAAGGCCGATCGTCGTCTGCCAGGGTTCGCCCGCCTTCATGCGCGCGTCCTCGAAACTGATCGAGCGCGCAAGGTCGAGGATGAGCCCGAAGGCGAGCTCCGCCGTGTGGTGCGGCCCCGCGCGCGTACCGCAGACCGGGATGCCGCGTTCGGCGGCCGCCTTCATGTCGATCGAGGCGTTGCGGCCGGATGTCGTGATGATGAGCTTCAACTTCGGCAGTGCTTCGATGATCTTGCGCGGCAGCGGCGTGCGTTCTCGCATCACGCAGACGATCTCGAAATCCTTCAGCGCGGCGATGACCGCGTCGGCGTTGCCGATCGACTTATTGAACACCGTGACGTCGACGTCGGGCTTCAGCACCGACCAGTCGGCCATTTTGAGAGCGACGTTCTGATAGTCGTCGAGCACAGCGCAACGTAGAGGCATCTTCGTCATCCGATCGAAATTGGCAGGACGCGCTTGGCCGGTCGGCCGAGGCTAGCCGCTACAATCGCACCGGGAAGGGCGCAGGGCAAACCCTGCGCTCCTATGCTCGTTCAGTTTGCCGCAAGGCTGTCGGCGAGAACGCGCACGACATGCACGGCGTCGCGTCCCGTTCCGTCATGGATCTGATGACGGCAGGAGGTGCCGTCGGCAACGATGATCGCGTCATCCTCGGCTTTGCGCACGGCGGGCAGGAGTGAGAGTTCGGCCATCGCTTGTGAGACGTCGATCGTATCGGCGGCGTAGCCGAAGGCGCCGGCCATGCCGCAGCAACTCGACTCGATCGTCTCGACTGCGAGATCGGGGACGAGCTTCAAGACCGTCTCCACCGCCCTCATGGCGCCGAACGCTTTCTGGTGGCAATGGCCGTGCAGCAACGCGCGCTTGCGCGTCGCGCGCAGCGGTAGATCGAGTTTATTCTCCGCCGCTTCGCGCGCGAGGAATTCCTCGACCAGCATGGTTTGCGAGCTTGCGGCTTTCACGGCATCGGTGCGCAGCATCGCCGGGATCTCGTCGCGAAAGGTGAAGAGGCAGCTTGGCTCGAGGCCGAGGATCGGAACGCCCCACTCCAGATATGGTGCGAGCGCGGCCAACGTGCGCTCCGCCTCGCGTTTGGCTTCGTCAACGCGTCCGACCGAGAGGAACGTGCGGCCGCAGCAGAGCGGTCGCGGGATTCCGTCGTTCGGCGTGGCGACGATTACGCGATAGCCGGCGGCGTTCAACACCGTCAGCGCCGCACGCAGGTTTTCCGGCTCGAAGTAGCGATTAAAGGTGTCGGCGAAGAGGATCACGTCGGTGTGCGATCCGTCATGCCCGCGCTCGTCGCGGGCATCCACGTCTTTATGTCCAGTCTGAAAGGAAGACGTGGATGGCCGGGACAAGCCCGGCCATGACGACCTGGTTTCCTCGTCCCGGAACCAGT
>JAFKKS010000124.1 GCA_017304555.1 Hyphomicrobiales bacterium | reverse complement strand
ACGGGCGGCTCGTTCTCACCGACGAGTTCCTCAAGACCTATCTCGCGCGGCCGGAGCTGGTCCCGCCGGATGACGCCGATGATGCCGAATGCACTTTGCATGCGGCGCTGCTGGCCGATCCGCGCCATGTCGTCGATCCGAAGGACGTCGCCGCCATTGCGGATGCCGATGCACGCGAGAACTGGGAACTGATGATCGGCTTTCGCGACCATCTCGTGCGCCATGCGACGCTGGAGGCGGCCTATCTGGCGCTCTTGCGTCACGGCGTCGGCAAGACGCCGCCGATCTTCATCAATCAGCTTGTGCATGTGATCCTGCGCAACGTACTCGACGGCTGCGATGATCCGTTCGTTCTGCGCGCTGCCGAGCTTTTCTTCCGCCCGCAACGCATGACTTTACATGAGGGCGCGCTTCTCGCCGCCGATGACGAGACGATTGCCGGCACCGGCGGCGCCCCGGTGTCGCCGCTCGTCTATCGACGTTCTCGTCGAGGACAACGCGCAAAGCTATTGGACGCGCAGCGATCAATTCGACATGGCCTTCGATCTTACGACCGGCCGCCGCGGGCTCGCCGCGCTCGGCGAGGTGATAACGCGCTGGCTCGCGCATCTGCATGCACTCGATGTCACAATCGAGCCGCTCGCCGAAATGCGCGACGTGCGCTTCACCTGGTATGTCGGGCTCGACGCCGAGGGCACGCGCATCGGCAACCAACTCTGGAGCGGCGGCGAAATCGACGACGCGGACCAGTCGCGCCTTGTCGGCCTTTTCCGCTTGACCTTGCGTGACGCCGACGCCGTCGTCGACGCGCTTAAGGGGGAGCCGGTCTATCTTCTATTGGCGATGACGCACGATAAACTGCTGCGGATGAAGCCGCAGAACCTGGTCATGGGCCTGCCGTTGCGGCAGTTGGAGGCGGTCAGTTGAGTGCGGTCGAGCCGATCCTGCGCATTCCCGTCGGCGTCGTCGTGGAGCGGCGCGCCGCGACGTCGCCGTGGGCTGATTTCTTGTGGCGCTCCGTCGCGGTGCTCGACGGCGTGCCCGATGCGCAGCCCTGGACGCCGCTCGAGACGGCGGATGACGTCGTCACGCTTTATGCAGGGTCCGCCGACATCGCGCTGTATCGCTCGGAGGCCGACAACTACCGCATAAATCTGGTCTCGGGCGCGCCCGGCCTCTGGATCGCTCTCGATCCGACCGGCGGCGATCCGCCTTACCGGATCGCGATGGTGACGGCAGACCCGGCCGAAGGCGAGGGGCTCACCGAGCCGGGGCAGTCGATCGTCGACGTCGTGGCGATGACGGATGCTGTTCGTGATGCTGTTGCTGCTTTTGTTGCTGAACATTATGTCGAGCGTCCCTTCGAAAAACGTAAGCGTGATCGCGCCAACCCGGAGGCTCTGGCGCGTCGCGAGCGCGAGCAGGATCGACGATGAGCGACGACGACCGCCCTTTCCTCGCCCGCTGGTCGGCACGCAAACGCGAAGCGGCCAAAGAAGCCGACGTCGCGAAACTTGACGCGCCCGTTGCGCCCGCGCCGTCGCCACAGCCTGTCGCGACGGAGACGAGCAAGGACGTCGCGTTCGATCTCGCAAGTCTCCCGCCGCTCGAATCGATCACGGCCGTCTCCGACATTCGCGCTTTCCTCGCAGCGGGCGTTCCGCTGGAATTGAGGCGTGCGGCGCTTCGTCGCGCGTGGACCGCAGATCCGGCAATCCGCGACTTCATCGGACTGTCGGAGAACTCCTGGGACTTCAACGCGCCGGAGACGATTGCCGGCTTCGGGGCGCTGAAGCCTGGCGATGTCGAGAAGCTTCTGGCTCAAGCGATCGGCGAGCCCGAGGACACCACGGCTGAGTCTGATGCAAAAAATGCTGCTTCGCACACCGACGAATCTGCCTCGCAGACAGTCTCGAATGAAGCGCAACCGACCGACAATGTGCAGTGCACAATGTCCGGAGCGAGGCTGGCCGAGTCCCCAACCGACGCACCTCAAGCGGCGAGCGACAGCAACACCGCACCATCGGCATTGTCCGAGACATCGGTCGAAAAGCCGCGTTCGTCCTTATCGCGACGCCGGCATGGCGGTGCTCTGCCGGAATCCTGAGCCGATAACTGTCCCGACTAAGACGAAAGGCCATAGCCTTAGGCTATTGACCCCACCCTGGCTTAGCGCCTTAATTTGTTTTGAATGGTTCTTAGCTGACGCTTAGAGCCTTTGAAACAAAACGAAGTCGTCATGAATGAGCCGGGACTAAACGACCAGGGACTTCAGGAAGCGATCCGAGCGGCCGGCGGCGTCACCGAGCTCGCGCGTCGAATCAATATCGCCCAACCTTCGATTTCGAAGTGGACACGAGTTCCCGCGGAACGCGTCCTGTCCGTGGAAGCGGCGACGGGCGTCAGCCGCACTGTTCTGCGGCCTGACATCTATCACGCACCTCAGGCGCTCGACGAGGTCGATGCGGCGCGGTCGCGCGAATACACGCTGCTCGCCACGCTGCTCGCGCAGGCTCCCAACGCAGCGCTGCTCGGACGGCTCGCCAAGTTGCGCGGCGATACGACGCCGCTCGGCGCTGCCCACGCGGCGCTCGCACGCGCTGCCGCCGACGCGGAGCCTGAGGACATCGAGCGCGAACATTTCGAGCTCTTCGTCGGTGTTGGGCGGGGCGAACTCGTTCCTTACGGCTCCTATTATCTGACCGGCTTCCTCCACGAGCGCCCATTGGCGCGGTTGCGCGGCGATTTGGAAGCACTCGGCATCGAGCGCGCGGAGGATCAGCCTGAGCCCGAAGATCACGCGGCCATTCTCTGCGAGATCATGGCAGGGCTCGTCGACGGCCGCTTCGCGGCGTCGCCTGGCGCCCAGCACGCCATGTTCGAGAAACATCTCGCGCCCTGGATCGGCCGCTTCTTTGCCGATCTCGAGCGCGCCGAAGCGGCGGATTTTTATCGCCATGTCGCAGCCGTCGGCCGCGTTTTCATCGACATCGAATCGGAAGCATTCGCGCTGCCGGCCTGAGCGGCGCGCAAGAGACGAGGAGGGTTCAGCTATGACGATCGAGCGCAAGACTTCGGTAGGGCGTCGCGATTTTCTGCGTGTGCTGAGCGGCACCGCAGCGGCCGTAACAGCCGCCGCTGCCGTGACAACGCCGTTCGTCGATACGGCCAAAGCCGACACCGAGACGTACGATGAGAAGCGCAAGTCTCGCTACAAGGCGGACTCCGCCGACATTAAAAATTTCTACCGCGTCAACCACTACCCGCGCTGAAGGAGGCACCCGTGCTCATCAGGAGAACCGAACGTCAGGCGCGGCGCAGTGGGCTTGCCGCATTCGCCGGCCAATCCGATCGCGGTTTCGACCGCCGCACATTCCTTCAGCGCTCCGGGCTCGTTGCTGGGGGCCTTGCAACGCTCGGAGCATTGCCGCTTGTAAGCGTGCGCAAGGCGCAAGCCGGGCCGCCGCCAGCCAAGGGCGCGGCTGTCGAGATCAAGAAGAGCATCTGCACGCATTGCGCCGTTGGCTGCACCGTGACCGCCGAAGTCTCGAACGGCGTCTGGATCGGCCAGGAGCCAAGCTGGGATTCGCCGATCAACCGCGGCTCGCACTGCGCCAAAGGCGCGTCGGTGCGAGAGCTGGTCAGCGGCGAGCGGCGCCTGAAATACCCGATGAAGCTCGTCAACGGTCAGTGGACGCGGATCAAGTGGGATCAGGCGATCAACGAGATCGGCGACAAGATGCTGGAGATCCGGCAGAAGTCGGGCGCGGAGTCGGTCTACTGGATGGGCTCGGCAAAGATGACCAATGAGGCATCCTATTGGATGCGAAAGATGGGAGCCTATTGGGGCACCAACAACACCGATCACCAGGCGCGAATCTGTCATTCGACGACCGTCACCGGTGTGGCCAACACGTGGGGCTACGGCGCGATGACCAACAGCCTCAATGACATGCGTAACGCCAAAACGCTGATCTACATCGGCAGCAATGCTGCCGAGGCGCATCCGGTCGGCATGCAGCACATGCTGGAGAGCAAGGAGCTCAACAAAGGAAACTTCATCGTCTTCGATCCGCGCATGACCCGAACGGCGGCGCATGCGACGGAATACGCGCGCTTCCGCCCCGGCACCGACATCCCGGTGCTCTACGGAATGATGTGGCACATCCTCAAGAACGGCTGGGAAGACAAGGAGTTCATCAAGCAGCGCTCCTATGGCTTCGACGATCTCCGCAAGGAAGTGGAGAAGTGGAACCCGGAGGAGTGCGAGCGCGTCACGGGCGTTCCCGGCGCGCAGATGGAGCGCATCGCCAAGAAGTTCGCCACCGAAAAGCCGGCGACGATCATCTGGTGCATGGGCCAGACCCAGCACTCCGTCGGCACCGCCAACGTGCGCGCCAGCTGCATCGCGTTGCTGATGACCGGCAATATCGGCAAGCCCGGCACCGGCGCCAACATCCTGCGCGGCCACGACAACGTGCAGGGCGCGACCGACGTTGGCCTCGATATCGTGACGCTGCCGTTCTACTACGGCCTCACCGATGGCGCCTGGCACCATTGGGCGCGCGTCTGGGAGACCGATTACGACTGGCTCGTGTCGCGCTTCGACGACAAGAAGATGATGAACACATCGGGCATTCCGCTGACGCGCTGGTTCGACGGCGTTCTGTTGCCCAAGGACCAGGTCGCGCAGAAAGACAATGTCCGCGCGATGTGGGTGCAGGGGCATGCTTCGAATTCGATCACGCGCATCCCTGAGTCGCTGAAGGGGTTGAAGGCCCTCGAATTGCTGGTCGTCGCCGACCCGCATCCGACCACCTGGGCATCGCTCGCCGTGAAGGCCGGGCGCAAGGAAGGTGCCTACCTGCTTCCGGTCGCGACCCAGTTCGAGTGCAAGGGCTCGCGCATTGCGACCAACCGCTCGATGCAATGGGCTGATCCGGTCGTCAAACCGATCTTCGAGTCGAAAGACGATCTCGAGGTGATGTACCTCATCGCCAAGAAGCTCGGGTTCGCCGACAAGATGTTCAAGAACATCAAGGTCGAGAACAATCTACCGGTGGCGGAGGATATCCTTCGCGAGATCAACCGCGGCAGCTGGTCGACCGGCTACTGCGGCCAGTCGCCGGAGCGCATCAAGGCGCACATGGCAAACCAGTCGAAGTTCGATCTGGTCACGCTGCGCGCGCCGAAAGACTTGCCGGACATCGGTGGCGACTACTATGGCCTGCCGTGGCCGTGCTGGGGGGCGCCGGAGGTGCGCCATCCGGGATCATTTATTCTCTACAACCACACGGTTCCCGTCATGGACGGCGGCTCTGGCTTCCGCGCGCGCTTCGGCGTCGAGCGGGAGGAAAAGTTGCCCGACGGCACGACGCGCAAGGTCAACCTCTTGGCGGACGGCGTTTATCCGCCTGGCTCGGAAATCCAGGATGGATATCCGGAATTCAACTACGGTGTGCTCAAGAAGCTCGGCTGGGACAAAGACCTCAGGCCGGCGGAGCTGGAGGTGATCCAGAAGATCGGCGGCGACAAAGCCGACGCCGTCTCCTGGTCGACCGACCTGTCCGGTGGCATTCAGCGCGTCGCGCTGATGCACGGCTGCGCGCCCTATGGAAACGGCAAGGCGCGCATGAACGCCTGGAATCTGCCGGACCCAATCCCCGTGCATCGCGAGCCGATCTACACGCCGCGCGTGGAACTGGTGTCGAAATATCCGACGCTACCGGACGCCAAGCAGTTCCGCCTGCCGAATATCGGCTTCTCGGTGCAGAAAGCGGCAGTGGACAAGGGGATCGCGAAGGACTTCCCGATCATCCTCTCGTCCGGCCGCCTCGTCGAATACGAAGGTGGCGGCGAGGAGACGCGCTCCAATCCGTGGCTCGCCGAACTGCAACAGGACATGTTCATCGAGGTCAATCCCGCCGACGCCTCCTCCCGCGGCATCAAGGACGGCGCGTGGGTGTGGGTGACCGGCGCGGAGAATGCGGCGAAGGCCAAGGTGAAAGCGCTTGTCACCGAACGCGTCGGCAAAGGCGTCGCCTGGATGCCGTTCCACTTCGGCGGATGGTTCGGCGGCGACGACCTGAGGGCAAACTATCCGCAGGGAACCGACCCGTACGTGCTCGGCGAGAGCGCGAACACGATCACGACCTACGGCTACGATCCTGCGACTGGCATGCAGGAGCCGAAGGTCACGCTCTGCCAGATCAAAGCGGCTTAAGGGGAGTCGAACATCATGGCTCGAATGAAATTCCTCTGCGACGCGGACCGTTGCATCGAGTGCAACGCGTGCGTCACCGCCTGCAAGAACGAGAACGAAGTGCCGTGGGGCATCAACCGGCGGCGCGTCGTTACCATCAATGATGGTAAGCCGGGCGAGAAATCGGTATCGATGGCTTGCATGCACTGCACGGATGCGCCGTGCCAGGCGGTCTGCCCGGTGAATTGCTTTTACACCACGGCCGACGGCGTCGTCCTCCACTCCAAGGATCTGTGCATCGGCTGCGGCTATTGCTTCTACGCCTGCCCGTTCGGCGCGCCGCAATATCCGAAAGTTGGCAACTTCGGTTCACGCGGCAAGATGGATAAGTGCACCTATTGCGCCGGTGGCCCCGAGGCCGACGGCAGCGCCGAGGAGTACGCCAAATACGGCGCCAACCGCTTGGCAGAGGGCAAGCTCCCGCTCTGCGCCGAGATGTGCTCGACCAAATCGCTGCTCGCCGGCGACGGCGAGATCATCGCGCAGATCTACAAGGAGCGCGTGGTGAAGCGGGGCTACGGCTCCGGGGCCTGGGGTTGGAAAACCGCGTACCGCGAAACCATCGCGTCTTAATCCATGCGGCGCGCGCGGCTTGCCGCGCAGCGCAGCCGGGGGACATTTGGAGAAATCGGGATGAACACTTTCGTCGCCAGATTGCGCATCTTTGTCACGGCGTTCGCGCTCTTGCTGCTTGCTGTTGCAGGTTCGCCGGTGAATGCGCAGCAGCCGCAACGCGTCGACCCGCAAGCCGATGCGGTCAAGGAAGAGCAGCTTCTTCAGCAACTCCAGGTGATCAAGGGCCGCGGCACCATCCCGGACGTGAAGTCCTACACGCTCGAGCAGCCTGCGGGGCGCGACTGGCGGCATTTCCATGAAGTGACGCTGCGCTGGATCGGCGGAATCGCCATTCTCGGCATCTTGGCTCTGCTGGTCGTGTTCTATCTTTGGCGCGGCATGGTCCGTATCGAGAGTGGGCGCTCGGGACGCACGATCGTGAGATTCAATGCGTTCGAACGGTTCGTGCATTGGATGACGGCTACGTGCTTCATCATTCTGGCGCTGTCGGGGCTCAACATCACCTTCGGCAGGCCGCTGCTGCTTCCGCTCATCGGCCTCGAAGCCTTCTCCGCCTGGTCCGAATGGGCGAAGTACGCACACAACTATCTCAGCTTCCCATTCACACTCGGCGTGATCCTGATCTTCCTGATGTGGATCGGCGGCAACATTCCCAACCGCATCGACGTCGCCTGGTTCACGCGCGGCGGCGGCATTGTCGGTCACGATCATCCGCCCGCCTACCGCTTCAATGGCGGACAAAAAATGATCTACTGGATCGTCGTTCTCGGCGGCTCGGCCGCCGCCATCAGCGGCTATGTGCTGATTTTCCCATTCTACGGGACCGACGTTCACAGCATGCAGAACGCGACGATGGTGCACAGCATCGTCGCGATGCTGTTCATCGCCGCGATGCTGGGCCACATCTATATCGGCACCATCGGCATGCAGGGCGCGTTCGAGGCGATGGGAAGCGGCACGGTCGACGTCAACTGGGCCAAGGAGCATCACAGCCTCTGGCTCCAGCAGGAACAAGCCCGCGCCACCGGCTCCAACCAATCGCAAGCACGACCTTCGGCGACACCCGCCGAATAGGACGCATCGCATCGCGCGCGCATCAACTTCTCGCGCGCGATGTAAACTTTGCCCGACGGCTCCACCGCTACCTCGGCTTTCCTTACAACGTGCGCGACGTTTCCGTCGAATAGTCGGGGTTCGAGACCCTGATCGTCTTCACGAAGCGGGAGCTTGTGACGGACCCAGGTGGCGCCGGTAATTGGCAAGGCTCGGGGAAGAGCTTGTTATGACGGCGCCATCCGCCGGTGATGCCGACCCGACGCAGTCGATGCAGCTTTCCGGAACGTCCGGGCGCATGCGGCATCCGTCGAAAGGCCTTCTCCGAGGCAGGCCGGGAATGCTGGCGGCGATCGAAATCGAAGGAAAAGCACTTGAGGCAACGGCGTCTCCGGCGGCTCTCGTCGAGCGCGGAGAGCGTCTGCGTCTTCTGCTGCCGGGTGGCGGAGGATACGGGAATCCATCCGACCGCGATCCGTCATTGATCGAGCGCGATCTCCGCGACGGCTACATCAGCCGTGATGGCGCTCGCCGCGACTATGGCTACCGCAAGTAGGGCCGACGTCATGCCCCTTGCTGCGCATCGCAGGCCCGGAACTCGCGCTACGACGGTGCGCCTGATGGCGGCATTGTCAGCCGTGCAATGGTGCGGAGAGCGTGAACGTGCGAAGGCTAAAACGCGGGCGATGAGACGTTAAACGACAGGAGCTGTAATGAGCGACGATCGACAAGCTCTGGCGAAACGTGTCCAGGCGCTGGAAGACAGACTCGATATCATCCAACTTATCATGAGCTATCCACTCGCGCTCGACAGTGGCTCCTCCGATTATGCGCGATCCGCATGGTCGCCAACCGGCATTTTCGATCGTGGAAATGAGAATCCGGCGGAGCACAGCGGCAGTTATCTTGGCGCCTACGGCGTCGACAAGATCATCGAAGAGACGACGGGGCCGGCAGTGCGCAAGGCGCGCGAGCATGGAATGGCGCACCTGATGACGGCCCCGCACGTCGTCATCGACGGCGACCGCGCGGTCGCGACCAATCACAATCAGCTCGTTCAATGGAACGGGGAGACTTTCGTCAGCCCGCGCATCACGTCCAACCGTTGGGAGCTTGTGCGCCAGAACGGCCGCTGGAGGATTGAACGGCGCATTCTGCGCCTTTTGACCGGCTCGAAGGAGGCGAGAGAATTACTGGGCCGCGAATTGGCCCCGTGACCTTATTCTTAGGCAGCGCGATTGCGTGCGCATGGTTGCCGTCGCGGCAGGGGCGGCAAATCGACATCGAAGTGTCGTCGGGGGGCGCACTATCAAGAAGGAAAGCACAATGTCGGCTCTGAAAGCTCTGGCATCTGCGGCGGCAGTCATTGGCGCCCTCATGTTGCCGCCACAGGTTCATGCCGCGCAACCGGGCGTCCTCGTGTCGGGCAACACGCTGCCGGGAAATCTCGACCCGCATCAGATTTTCGACGTTCCGATGCAGCACTACAGCCTGAACGTCTACGACAATCTGTATCGTTATGAAGACAACCCACCCGAGCTGAAGCCGTGGCTCGCCGAATCCTACACGGTTTCACCGGACGGGCTGACCTACGAGTTCAAACTGCATCACGACGCCAAATTTCACGACGGCAGCGAAGTCACCGCGCAAGATGTCGTCTACAGTTTCAAGCGTGTACTCGCGCTCGGTAAAGGTCCGTCAGGCGCCTTCAGGCCGGTTCTCAAACCCGACAATGTGACCGCTCCGGACAAGTACACCGTTCGCTTCGTGCTCACCCATGCCTACGCGCCATTCCTCTCCGCCATTCCGATCGTGATGGTCGTCAATCCGCGCGTTCTCAAGGCGCACGAGACGAACAATGATTGGGGCGCCGGGTGGCTTGGCTCCAACGATGCCGGATCGGGCGCTTATACCCTGGACCCTTCTACCTATCGTCCGCTGGAGCGCGCCGATCTCAAGCAGAACCCGGAGCATTTCCTGGGCTGGAGCGACAATCCGCAAGCGCCGAAGGAAGTTCAGGTTCTGCCGACGCGCGAGACATCAACGCGTGTGATGGCGTTGCTCAAAGGTGCCGTGGACATAACCGACACATACTTGCCCACAGATCAGGTCGAGCGCATTCAAAAAGCAAAGGGCGTACACGTCGAAAAGCATACATCGATGCGCATCTTCGTGCTGAAGATGAACAACTCCAAGCCCCCCTTCGACAACATCAACGCCCGGAAATGTTTCGCCCACGCCTTCAACTATGACGGCTTCATTACGGAAATTCTCAAGGGCTATGCCGTCCGCAATCCCGCACCGATACCGAATACGCTGTGGGGCTATCCCAAGGATGTCGTCTCCTACGATTACGATCTGAAGAAAGCCAAGGCCTACTGCGACAAGGCCAAGGCCGAAGGCGCGCCGATCGGCCGGCGGATCGAGATCCATATCAACACGCAACTCGAGCAGACGAACCAGGCTGCCCAATTGTTTCAAAGCGATCTCGCTCAGATCGGCGTCAATCTCAAAATCGTTGGCGATACCTGGTCGAACATGACCACGAACACGGCGAAGGCCGACACCACGCCCGACATGTGGACCACATGGGTGTCGACTTATTTCGTCGATCCGGAGAACTGGGTCGGACAGATGTACGACAGCCAGTTTCAAGGGACCTGGAAAGCATCTGCCTGGTACAAGAATCCGAAAGTCGACGAGCTGCTGAGAAAGGCCCGCTCGGTGACGGCCCAGAACGAGCGCCAGCCGCCTTACGAAGAAGCGACGCGGATGGTCGTCGCCGATAGTCCCGATATCTGGATCTATAATACCGTGGAGTTGCGCGGTGCCACGGACCGCGTGCAGAACTTGCGCTTCTCGCCGGTTGGCTCGGGTGACGAGATGCGTTGGATCAAGCTGGCCGATTAATCTGGCGAAGGTGGCACGAAGTGGTTGCTAATGTTGCCATGGAGACGCCGCCTCATTTTTGCAGGCAGGGGGGGGGGGCGGCTTAGCGGCCGCACCCTCGCGTCAAGGCGAGCCAAGTCTCCTGCAGGAAGCCGTCAGGCACGACTACAAAGTGCAAGAAGATCCCAACACCATCCGCCATTGCGCGCCTTAAATACGATGGCGCGCGCCGAATAGCTGATGCGTCCATCGCTTCCCGACGGGAGCGCGTCGTGCATTGATGCGCGCAGCTTGGCCCGATCGCTGTCGGAAAATCCAGCCACAGTCTCTTGCCTATTGGATGAAATGGGAGCGTTTGAATCTCCCAATATTCTTCGAAATCGCGATAACTCTGAGTTACCTCAATCAAATCGATAACGATGTCGCTGACGGTGTCGAAGACTCCGTTGTCGAATGGCATTGCAAGCGCATCGCCGACTCGGAATTCGACCTGTTGCAGCGCCTTGCGCGCATATTCGATTTGCGCGGGCGCTGGATCGACGCCGACGAGTACGCTCAGTGCGAATTTATCCATTATGAGTTGAGAAAAAGCGCCGGTGCCGCACCCGACGTCGAGCCATTTTTGGCCGCGCGGAGGATCAAGCCAAGTGAGAAATTTCTCGCCAACGGCGCGGCTCCACCGCCCCATGAATCTTTCATGGACGGTCGCGTCGTCGAACACCGCGTTCCTCAGCCATGCGCAGATGCTATCCTCATTTATGAGGATGGCAAAGTGTCAACGGAGTGTCGACGCCATGAGTCGCATAGGACGACGCGCGGCTCTTTGAGTGGCAATTCGAGGTAATCGTCGGCGCGCACCGAGCCGATCAGACTAAGCGAAGGTCGCCCTTGATCCTATCGACGGTTTCCGGGTTTCCCAGGGCTGGATCTCAGCCGGTCGCCTAATGTACGACCAACACCGGCACGCTTCCGACCGCCAAGACCTCCGAAGTTTGACTCCCCAAGAAGAGCTTCCTGAGGCCGCGATTCCCACGCGAGCCCATAACGATCAAGTCGCAGCTCCTGGACTTCGCTGTTTCGAGAATCACAGTGGCTGGGTGCGCATGCTCATCCAAATCTTGAGCCTCAAGATTGAGCCTTGGTCACGTGGAAGGCAAAGGAAATGGCCTAAGACGCTGGTTGTCAGGCGCCGGCAGCCTCGCTGCATCCCTGATGCTCAACCTCAGACGACATGAGCCCGCTTCTGAATTGCTCTGCTTGCGACCTCATTGTCCGCTTGCGAAAATCGTAGCTTAAGTCAGAACGCTAACCGTTGGAGCAAATGACCGCCGCTGGGAATTGCTCCACGCCAACCTGAGACCGTGAGCGCGCTCCACAACGCACATCCATTGCTCGTCAATAGTGGCTTGCCGATGTGCTGCTCGATTTGCGGGATCGCTTCGAGCGAACGGAAGTTGCCACAGCTCAGCACCAACCCATCGGCGTCAGGCACCCACGCGCGCTTGGCGAGCGCAAGCGCAGCGTCGGGGCCGTGCTTGACGTTCGCCTGTTCGCCGAGGCCGACGGCATTCAGAACGCTCAAGCCCGCGGCCTTGAGATAATCGACAAGATGCGCGAGCAGCCAAGGCTCGTAAGGTGCCGCGACAGCGACTCGGGATAGCCCGAGGTGCCTCGCGGCGTCGACCAGTGCGCCGGCCGTTGAGATAATCGCAGGGCGCAGGCGTAGCAGAACGCATCGACGCCGGCGTGGCTCAGGAGCTTGACCTGCGTCGGAAACTGATCGGTCATGTATTGCATCGAGGCCGGGCTGTCTTCGGTATGAGCGATGCGCGCGAAGTGCGCTGATACGCCGGGCGGCAGCATGCGCGTCGTCTCGTATTCGACGACCGTATTCCATGACGGAACCACATAGCCGAGCTTGCAAGTCCAGTCGCTCACGCGATGCCCCTACGTGATCTGCGCCGCTCAAAACCGACGATTGCTGAACTCTCATAGGTCGACAGCCGCCTGCAGAAACAAGCGGCCATCGGATTTCGACCCGGCAGAGCTACTTGCCGACTTCTTTGCGGACCTTGGCAAGCACTTCGACAGCCTCAGGGCTCGTTGCCTTCGCCCACTCATCCCAATATGGGCGCACGCGCTCCAGCGCCTCGGCGCGCACCTTGTCGTCCGGCACGTGGACGACCATACCCTTCGCCTTGAGCTGCGCCGTCACGACATCTTCCGAGTCGGCGAGTTCCTTGGTGAGTTCAGCGGCATCTTTGCGCGCCGCCTCGACGACTTTCGCCTGCATATCGGCGGGGAGCTTTTCGAACGCCGCCTTGTTGGCGATGTAAAGCATCAGGTCGTAGTTCAGACCCAGGCGATAATTGTATTTCAGCATATCGCCCCAGAGGCGGCCGCCACCGGCGCTGGCCGTGGTCAGGCCCTCGACTGTCGAACGCTCTAGCGCCGGAGCAACGTCGGCGGTCGCAAGCGTGACCGGCGTCGCCTCGAAACGGCGCATGAAGTCGGCCTGCGGCTGGTTGTTCACCCGCATCTTCTTGCCTTTGAGGTCGGCCAGCGAGTCGAGCTTGTTCGTCGCCCAGATCGTCTGCAGCGGGAAATTATAGGTCGCGAGCAGCTTCACGCCACGCTTGTCGAGTTCCTTGGCGAGATAAGGCTCGAGGATCGTGATGGCTTTGCGGAAGTCCTCGTGGCTCGATGTCGTCAGCAACGGCAGATTGGTTAGCCCGCCCAGAGGCAGGTTGCCCGTGAAGAAGCCGTCATGCGCGAAGGTGAGTGTGCCCTCACCAACCGCCTGCGTCACCGCGGTGCCCGGGATCGGCAGGGAGCCCCCGACATTGACCTTGGTGCGGATCTTTCCGCCCGTGATCTTCTCCAGTTCCTTGGCGAATTTCTCCAGGTGCTGATAGTCGGGATGATTGGTCGTGCTGAAGAACGTATAGCCCTTCCAAAGCGGTTGAGCGCTTGCGTCGCCTGGTATTGCGAGGCTGGAAACGATACCAGCCACAACCATAGCCAAGAGCTTTCTGGTCATAATCCATTCCTTCCTACAAATCAGCGGCGCTGACGCGGGCCGTGCGCTTGCCTTGCTATTACCTTAGGAAGGATTGGCGCTGGCGGTCAACGGCGATGCGATTCCTCGCAAGTTGTTTCGGCCGATTAAGACTGGTAACGTTTTCAGAAATCCGCCTTAAAGCGATATCGTCGAGGGAGCCATTTCAATGTTCGCGCCGCCTAAAGCCATCGAAGCCGAGGTTTTCGCCCGCATTCCGGAATCTCTCGGAATCACCAACCGGCGGGTGCAATGGGTGGACGTGCAGATGCACGGCGCGCCGTGCCCGACGTTCCTCGAGGGCCCCTCTTTCGACCGCGACGGGAACCTCTTTGTCACCGACATCCCGTGGGGGCGGATCTTCAAGATCACGCCGAGCGGAGACGTCAGCGTGGTTGCCGAATATGACGGCGAGCCGAACGGCCTGAAATTCCACAAGGATGGCCGCGCCTTCATCGCCGACCACAAGCAAGGCATCATGGTGCTTGATCCGTGCACGGGGAAGGTGGAGCCTTACTTCGACCGCCCGATGCTGCAGCGCTTCAAGGGCACGAACGACCTCGTCTTCGCATCTAACGGCGATCTCTATTTCACCGATCAAGGACAGACCGGCCTGCACGATCCGAGCGGACGGCTTTACCGGCTGCGTACGAACGGTCAACTCGACTGCATCCTGGACAATGTGCCGAGCCCGAACGGATTGGTGCTCAACGCCGATGAGAACGTCATTTTTCTCGCCGTGACGCGCGACAACGCGATCTGGCGCGTGCCGCTGATGACGGACGGCACGGCAAGCAAGGTCGGTGTCTTCGTTCAGATGTCCGGCGGCGCCGGTCCGGACGGCATGGCGATCGATCAGCAAGGCAACATCGCCGTCTGCCATGCCGGCTTCGGCGCGGCATGGCTTTTCAGCGCCAAAGGCGAGCCGATGCTACGCATCAATGCACCACAAGGTCTGATGACGACCAACTGCGCTTACGGTGGGCCTGACGGCAAACGCTTGTTCATCACGGAATCGAAGACCGGAACGATTTTGGTGGCCGATATGCCGGCGGCCGGCCGAGCCATGTACTCGCACACATAGGTTTGCACGTTACTATCGGCGTTCACCACGCGGCGACCATGCCGATTTCGCGACGTCGTCATTTCCGCACCGAGGGGATTTTTCATGCCCTACAATCCTTCCCGACCCGACGCGTTCGATCGCGCCGGTAATGCGCTCGTCACACTCGGCTTACGGATCGCCCAGATCGCCACGGCCGCCATGGTCGTGCTGATCACCTCCGACGTCATTGCCCGCAACGTATTTAAGAAGTCGCTGCTGATCTCCGACGAGGTGTCCGGCTATCTCCTCGTCGCCATGACCTTCTTCGGCATCGCTTACGGCCTGCGCACCGGTTCGCTTCTGCGCATCGAGTTCATCCTGTTCTCGATGCCGCGTGGTCTGCGCAAGGTCGCTGACGTTGTTTACGATCTGCTCGCGCTCGCGCTGTCCTGTATCCTTCTCTACACGTTCATCCACCTGGTGATGAGCACCTGGGATCGCCATATGGTGGCGCCGACGCTGATCGAAACGCCGTTGTGGATTCCGCAACTCGCGATGCCGCTCGGCTGCGCGATCCTTACCGTCGGATTCCTCCTCGAATTGCGCGGCTCGGTCATGCGTGCGCTCGGCTATGCACCGCCGGCACAGACCAAATCCGAAGTCGACCTTGAGGTGATGCTGTGAGCTGGGGTGCGGACTTCGTCATCATCATCGGAATTCTGGTCGCGCTTCTCCTCGGCGGCATGTGGGTGCCGTTCGCGATCGGCGTCTCCGGCCTGGTCTCGATCTATCTGGTCGACGGCTGGGGCGGGATGAATGCACTCGGTCTGGTGTCGTGGGGCAGCGTCAACAGCTTCACGCTGACCGCCATCCCGCTCTTCATTCTGATGGCAGAAATCCTGCTGCAAAGCGGGGTGAGCCAACGCTTCTATCAGGGCCTCACGCTGCTCGTGCGCGGGCTGCCCGGCGGGTTGATGCAAACGAATATCTCCGGTTGCGCCTTGTTTGCCGCGATCAGTGGATCGAGCGTGGCGACGGCGGCGGCAATCGGGACGGTGGCGCTGCCGCAACTCGAGAAACGCGGCTATGACCGCCGCATGGCTGCGGGCTCGCTCGCCGCTGGCGGCACGCTCGGCATCCTCATTCCGCCGAGCATCGCGATGATCATCTACGGCACCTTCACGGAGGTGTCGATTTCCAAGCTGTTCATGGCCGGCTTCATCCCCGGCTTCGTGCTTGCGTTCTTGTTCATGCTCTATATCGCGGTTCGCGCATGGCTGCGCCCAAGCATCGCTCCGCGCGAGGAGGGGCACATCTCAGGACGGGAGAAGCTCGCCGCGGCGCTCGAACTGGTGCCGTTCATCGTGCTGATCGTCTCAGTGCTCGGCAGCATCTATGCCGGCATCGCGACGCCGACCGAAGCCGCCGCCGTCGGCTGCTCCGTCGCCATCGTTATTTCGTTGATCTGGGGAAAGTTCGGCTTTGCCGAACTGAACGCAGCATTGACCAGCACGGTGCGCGTGAGCTGCACGATCATCTTCATCGTGTTCAATGCGATGATCTTTTCCTACGCGGTCGAGAACGCCGGCATCGGCACCAACCTCACCAACTGGTTTACCAGCCTCGGTCTCAACCGCTACGCCTTCTTCTTCTCGCTGGTGGTGATGTACTGCATCCTCGGATGCTTGATCGACAGCATCGGCATGATCGTCCTCACTGTTCCGCTGCTGTTCGGATCGATCGTTAGTTACGGCTTCGATCCAGTCTGGTTCGGCGTCATGCTCGTTCTGCTGCTGGAACTCGGCATGATCACGCCGCCATTCGGGATCAATCTGTTTGTCATTCAGAGTATCTCGAAATGGCCGCTCGGCGACGTCGTGCGCGGCAGCGTGCCGTATTGGGCGATTATCCTGCTTTACGTGGCGTTCTTGACCGCGTTCCCCGACTTCGTGACCTGGCTGCCCGCCAAGCTCGCGGGCTGAGTTTTCTTTTGGTGGAGTACCGCATGACGACACGTAGAATCGTCTTTTTCGAACGTTGGGCCGATCCGATCGCCGAGGAGGTTCTGACCAAGGAGACCTGGATCGAGCTTGTGCGGCTCCCATACGAGGCGAAGCCGGACGAGGTGTGGCGCGCGCTGGAAGGTGCGCACGGCTACCAATGGCCGCGCGCACCCTACCTCGGCACGCGCGAACTCATCGCGCGCTGCCCAAACTTGCTGGCGATGTCGGCACAAGGCGCCGGCTACGACATGATTGATCCGGTGGCGTGCACCGAAGCCGGCGTCCTCGTCGTCAATCAAACCGGCCTCGGCCGCGAGGCAGTTGCCGAACACGTTGTCGGCATGATTCTCTCGCTCGCCAAGCAGATGGTCCAGTCGGATCGTGCGCTGCGGCGCGACCGCAACTGGGAGCGGCTGCAGTTCACCGGCGACGAGATTTCCGGCAAGACGATCGGCATCGTCGGCTTCGGCAATATCGGAACACGCCTCGGCGAAATCTGCCGTCTCGCTTTCAATATGAACGTGCTCGCCTTTGACCCCTACCTTTCCGCCGAGGAGATCACGGCGCGCGGCGGCGCCAAGACCGATTTCGATACGCTTCTGTCGACCGCCGATTTCGTTTCGGTCAACTGCCCGCTCACGCCCGAGACGCGCGACATGTTCAATCAAGGCAGCTTTGCCAAGATGAAGCCCGGCGCCATCTTTGTCACGACGGCGCGCGGCGGCATCCATGGCGAGACCTCGCTGGCGCAGTTCCTGGCGAACGGCCACCTCGCGGGAGCCGGCCTCGACGTGTGGACTGAGGAGCCGCCGCCGCTCAACCACCCACTGCTCGCCTTCGACAATGTCGTCGTGACGCCGCACAATGCCGGCGTGACGAAGCAAGCCTATCGCGCGCTCGCTGAAGGCGCCGCGTTGCAGTGGATCGAGATCTTGAAGGGCCACCGTCCGCCGCGCCTGCAGAACCCCGACGTGTGGCCGCGCTATCAGGAACGCTACAAGGCCGTCACGGGCGGGGCTTTGGTGGAATGACGAAACGGGGAAAGACTGCAGGCGCCGCTTCAACGTCGCCGCGTCCGGCGCTTTCCCTGAAGCAAAACACGCGCGTGCGGCCACGCCGCGTGACTATCCGCGAGGTCGCAAAGCATGCCGGCGTTTCGCTGACCACGGTATCGCGCGTCATCAATATGACCGACGCCGTGCGCCCGCAAGTGCGCGAGCGGGTGCGCGCCGCCATGGCCGATCTCGGCTACGTGCCCGATGTGATCGCGCAAAGCTTGCGCAAGCAAGTCACCAAGACCGTCGGCTGCATCGTCCCCGACATTGGCTTTCCCGCCTTCTCCAGCACGATCGGCGCTATTGAAGAGCAGCTGCGCGGCGCTGGATATACGATGCAGGTTATGGCGACGCAGGAAAGCCATGAGCGCGAGATGGAGATTCTGTCGCTGTGCCGTGGACGCCGGTTCGCCGGGCTGATCACCAGCATCGGCCGCGACAACGATGACGCCATCATCAAAATGCTGCGTCAGCTTCCGTTTCCGGCGATCCTGCTCGATCGCAAGATTCCCGCGCCGATCGACTCGGTCTGTACCGATCATTTCAGCGGCGCGCTGCAAGCGACGGAATATCTGCTGCAACTGGGGCACCGGCGGATTGGCCTGATCACGCTGTCGGTACACGCATTGCCAGGCCGGGAGCGCCGTCGCGCATTCTCCCAGGCGCACGCGGCGCGTGGCATCGCATTCAACCCTGAATGGATCACCGGCCCGGGCTTCGAGAACGACCACGCCTATCGCATCGCCTACGAGCTTCTCTCCCACGAGCCGCGCCCTACCGCCATCATGGCAGGGGGATTCCCCACCATCGGCGTCATGCGCGCGGCGCGCTCGCTCGGCATCTCCATCCCGCACGACCTTTCGCTGATCAGCTTCGGCGACACCGACTTCGCCGACCTCCTGTCGCCGCCGCTCACCGTGGTGCGCTGGAACAATGGCGAAGTCGGCCGGATCGCGGCGGACATCCTGCTGTCGCGGATCGAGGAGCGCGCCCGCGACGAGCCGATCCAGGTGGTGCTGCCGTCCGAACTGGTGATCCGCGGTTCGTGCGCACCGTGGCGCCAAACGTAGGGCGTCGAATGATCTTGAGCTGCTTCGGGACAACGTTCTCCGATCGGCAAATTCCTGGTCGATTCAGCAGTTTCCTGCGCGGAGCGAATCACAATGAGAAAAATGACTACGGTAACTGCACTGACATTGGCGCTTGCCCCAACTGCTGCAACGGCACAGGAGCGCGCAGCGCCGGCCGCAATCGGCGCCGTGTCTGGCGCCCTTGTGCTTGGGCCCATAGGTGCGGTCGCCGGCGCTGTCGTTGGCTACGCCGCAGGGCCTGAGATTTCTCGCTCACTTGGAGCCAAGCGGCCGTTGGCAGGCCGCCGTGCTCGCAAGTCATCCTCGCGCCACGCCAAACGCAAGGCTCATGTAAAAAAACACCGCGCCGCTCCAACCTCGGCGCCTGTGGCCATGGAATCTAAGCCTGAGCCGGCTCAGGCGGCAGAAGCTCCAACCCCGGCAACAGGAGCCTCCTTGGTGCCAGTGCCGGCTCAGGGGCTCGAATAAAGTCACTGGGGTCGGGTGGCTTCGCGTTGGAAGCAGCTTAGCAAGCCCGCACTGCCATTCCGCGCGTTTTGAGCGTCAATCCGAGAGCAGGAGAATGTTCCGGGCGCGGCGGCTGGCGGAGGGAGAGGAACCGGCATCCAACATTCTCTGCAATTCTGTCGTGCGTTCAAGCCGATACGAGACCGTACTCCAGAGACCATTTTTTTGATTACCCCTTGAGGGAGAGCGACTGAACCTCGATCATCGGGCGCGTCCCGCGACTTTCCTCGCTCAGGAGGCCGTCGACGACCTTCACGCTCACTCGCAAATTCCGCACCCGTCAAAGCGCATGAGGTGAAGTGACGATGATCCCGACCGATGCCTGAATAAGGTCGAGCGCGAATGTGATGGGCTCCATTCCTGCGGCTCGCGCATCTCTGCCGAACGGGATCATCGCGCGTGTTGCCGCGCAATTCCGATGCGGCGGAGAACACGGACTGGCATCAAACATTCTCCACTTTCCGCAACCTTCAGCCGTGCATCACGCGTAGGAGTTCTTCGCGGGTAAAGGGTTTAGCCAGGAACGGCTCGCCCAGGACGCTCGTTCCTCCCGAGGCGAAGACAACGTGAAGGTCCCGGCGAATCCGCCGAGCTTCTGCGGCGAGTTCCACGCCATCCATTCTCGGCATTTGGATATCAGTGAGCAAGGCTGTGATTCCCGGCTCTGCCTGGAGGACGCGCAAGGCCTCATGTGCGGATGAGATTGCGATCACACGGCAACCAAGCTCTTCGAGCATGTTGGTTGCAAGGTCGAGGATCATGGGATCATCGTCAACTACCAGGACAAATGCATGCATCGACGCTACTCCCGGCACCAGCGCTCGGGATATCCATGTTTTTCAACACATTGAGACCGGCAGCGTTCCTGCTGTAGACCATCCGGACTGGTTCCCGCGGCTATTGTCGGGCCCTACCGAGGCATACTCATTGCCCCCGGGCCCTCGGGAGGGTTTCGCCTCCTCGCCCACCTGACTTTTCGCTCTGCGGAAGCCTGCTCCAGGCTCGCACGGGCGCGAAGCCCGGCCCCACTACCTGCTTGAACCCGGTTGTCGGCCACTGCAAGATGCTGTCCGCGAAAGGCTAAATCGCCAGGGTGCCTGTTCACGGGCCGTGGCCCCTCCTTTCGGCAAACAATCCCGACGTGTCAGCTCCGCCGTGCGGTCGAGGAGTCGCTCGCGCGCGACCGCTACTAGCTCCGCCTATGTCCCTTCGAGAAGGCCCATGCAGAATTCTATCGCACGGCAGAAATCGACAGCCATCCCCACCGGCATTGCCGAGTTAGACGTTATCCTGGACGGCGGGTACGCTTCTTACCGCACACACCTGATCGAGGGTCAGCCCGGCACTGGCAAAACAACACTGGCGCTTCAATTCCTGCTCCACGGACGTGCGCAGGGCGAGCGCGGTCTCTACATCACTCTGTCTGAGACTAAGGATGAATTGGAGCAGGTTTCTGAAACACACGGCTGGGATCTCTCTGGCATCCCTATCTTCGAACTCATTCCTGCGGAACTGAGTCTCGATCCAAACCAGCAGCAGAGCGTCATGTATTCGTCTGACCTGGAGTTGGGCGAAACGACGAGAATGGCGTTTGACGAGGTTCAGCGTATTGCTCCGACCCGGGTCGTTTTCGACAGTCTTTCAGAAATTCGCCTGCTGGCCCAAAATCCCCTCCGCTATCGGAGACAGGTCATCGCGCTGAAGCATTTTTTCGCGCAGCGGGGCTGTACGGTGCTATTTCTCGACGACCTTACCGAAGAGACGGATAGCCTTAACCTACACAGCTTGGTTCACGGCGTCGTTCGCCTGGAGCATTACGCGCTTCAGTATGGGGCGGAACGTCGCCGTTTACGCGTCTTCAAGATGCGGGGCCGCAATTTCAGAGGCGGCTTTCATGACTTCATCATCCGAAAAGGCGGCATTGCACTTTTCCCTCGTTTGGTTGCGGCTGAACATGCCGAAACGGAGGCCGCTCGCGAGCCGATCCTGAGCGGAATACGAGCACTCGATCAGTTACTTGGAGGCGGCCTCGACCGCGGTACAAGCACTCTACTGATGGGGCCTTCTGGATCAGGCAAATCGTCAATCGCAATGCAGTTCGTAATGGCGGCGCTCAAGCGCGAGGAACGCGCATTATTTATCACTTTCGATGAGACCAAAGCCATCCTGACCAAGCGCTGCGCGGGCATGAGCTGGTCGATCGAAGAGCCTATCCGCGCTGGCAAACTGATCCTCGAACAGGTCGATCCGGCCGAGCTCTCTCCTGGAGAACTAACCGGCATGGTCCGCCAACGCGTCGAGAGCGACGGGGTGCGGGTGGTCGTCCTCGACAGCCTGAGCGGCTATCAGAACGCCATCCCGGCAGAGCAATTCATGCTGCTGTTGATGCATGAGATGCTCACTTATCTCAATCACCGCGGAGTGCTCACAATCCTCACGCTCGCGCAGCACGGTCTGGTCGGGCCGATGCAATCGAGTGTGGACCTCACATACCTGAGCGATACAGTCCTACTGCTTCGTTTCTTTGAGGCGACCGGAAAAATAAGACGTGCAATTTCGGTGATGAAAAAGCGCACCGGGCGTCACGAGGATGAAATTCGCGAATACCGCTTCGGCAGCAACGGTATTGAGGTTGGTCCGCCATTAGCCGAATTCCACGGCGTCCTTTCTGGAGTGCCGAACTACACAGGCCCGCAGCAATCGTTACTTGGAGCAGACAACGGCGGGCGTGTGTGAGAAATGCCGAACCGCCCCACTCTCATTCTTGCGCCGCGCGGACGGGACGCCAAGGTGATCTCTTTCGCGCTTAAGGAAGCGGGACTTGAAAGCTCGGAACAACGAAGCCTCGCGGAGCTCGTTGCAAATTTATCGTGTGGCTCCGCGGCGGTCGTGGCCGAGGAAGCACTGCTTCACGAGAACCGCGCTGAGCTCGCTCGATGGCTGGCGGAGCAGCCACCATGGTCCGATTTTCCTTTCGTACTCCTCACTCTCCGAATGCCGGGGAATGGACAGATGCTCGCCGGGCTAACCGAGTTGCTTGGCAACGTTACTGTACTGGAACGCCCTCTTGCAGCGGCCTCGCTGAGGAGCGCGGTACGCGCGGCAGTAAGGGCGCGGGCGAGGCAGCTTGAATCCGCGCAGTATTTGCAGCGGCTTCAGGACCTCACAGCTACTCTCGAACAACGCGTTGACGAACGCACACGGCAGCTAAGCGAAACCAATGCGCGGCTGCATGCTGAAATCGCCGAGCGAGAGCGAACCGAAGCGGCCCTGCGTCAGGCGCAGAAAATGGAGGCGGTGGGCCAGCTGACTGGAGGCATCGCGCATGACTTCAACAATCTGCTGATGGCGGTCACCGGCAATCTCGATCTGCTTAAAGGCCGTCTCTCTGATGAACGCCTTGCCCGTTACTTAAGCAATGCGATTTACGCGGCGCAGCGGGGCTCTAACCTCGTAAATCAGCTTCTGGCTTTCTCGCGCAAACAGCAGCTCAAACCGCAAGCGGTCAATGTCAATGACCTGATCGGCAATATCGAGGAATTGATCTCGCAGACGCTCGGCGCAGGAATACGGGTTGAGAATCGTCGCCAATCGGACTTGTGGTCTGCCATCGTCGACCCCACCCAACTGGAACTCATGATTCTCAATCTCGCCATCAATGCTCGCGACGCCATGGCTGCGGGAGGCACTTTGACCATTGAGACGTTCAATCTCCACGAACCTCCAAGCAGCGCCCCAGAGCTTGCTCCGGGCGCCTATGTCTGCGTCGCGGTACGCGATACTGGCATCGGCATGTCACCCGAGGTGCTCGCGCGTGCCTTCGATCCGTTCTTCACCACCAAGCCACCCGGCCGCGGCACCGGACTTGGATTGTCGCAGGTTTACGGCTTCGCACGACAATCGGGAGGAGCCGTCCGAATCGAAAGCGAGCCCGGCGTAGGCACGGTGGTGCGAATCTTCCTTCCGCGCTCCGATCTTCCCACTTGCGGCGATTTATCCGCTGAAAAGCTACCGAATGACTCGCTGCATATCCAGGCGCAGGCCGAGTGAAAGATTCTAGACGCGCGCGCCTATGCATTCGGAGTGCAAGGCGGGAAAGGCAGGCATGAATCTCGGCCCTTTGGCCACAGGCCGGCGGGTAGCGACCTTGCCGAAGTCCATTGCCGGTTTGCGCGTGCCGCTGCCCGTCCGGGAGGGACTTCCGTTTCCACTGGGCGCAACCTGGGACGGACTTGGCGTCAATTTTGCGCTGTTCTCGTCCCACGCCACCAAGGTCGAGCTCTGTCTGTTTGACGAAGCAGGTGAGCGAGAGCTTGAGCGGATCGAACTGCCGGAATACACGGATGAGGTCTGGCACGGATACCTGCCAGATGCCCGCCCAGGCACCACTTATGCCTATCGCGTCCACGGCCCTTACGAGCCGGGCGCCGGCCACCGTTTCAATCCCAACAAGCTGTTGCTTGATCCGTATGCCAAGCAAATCGTCGGGCAACTCAAATGGGACTCGGCTTTATTCGGCTACACAGTAGGTGCGCAAGACGGCGATTTGTCCTTCGATGTGCGAGACAGCGCGAGCTTCATGCCCAAGTGCCGAGTGATCGATCCCGCCTTTACCTGGGGAAAGGAGCGTCGTCCTCAAAATCCCTGGGAGCGCACCATTTTCTATGAGCTTCACCTGCGCGGTTACACGATGAAGCACCCGGCCGTCCCCCAACGGCTGCGCGGGACTTTCGCCGGCCTCTCCAACCGCGCGGTGGTCGAATATATTCGCTCGCTTGGCGTGACAGCGGTTGAAATCATGCCGGTGCACGCTTTCGTCGACGACAAGCATCTGCTCGACCGAGGTCTCAGAAATTTCTGGGGCTACAACACCCTTGGGTTCTTCGCCCCTCATCCGCTTTACCTGGCAACTCCGTTTGTCAACGAGTTCAAGGAAATGGTAGCGCATTTCCACGAAGCTGGGCTCGAGGTGATCCTGGATGTGGTCTACAACCATACTGCGGAAGGAAACGAGCTTGGGCCCACACTCTCGTTCAAGGGCATCGACAACGCCTCATATTATCGCCTTGCTTCCGACCCACGCTACTACATCAATGACACCGGCACGGGAAATACCGTCAATTTAAGCCATCAGCGCGTGCTGCAAATGGTGACGGACTCGCTTCGTTACTGGGCGCAGGAAATGCACGTGGACGGTTTTCGCTTCGATCTTGCTACCATCTTGGCCCGGGAGCCGTACGGATTCGATGAAGGTGGGGGGTTTCTCGACTCCTGCCGACAAGACCCCGTCTTGAGCCAAGTCAAATTGATTGCGGAGCCCTGGGATTGCGGACCTGGCGGCTATCAGGTTGGGCACTTCTCTCCCGGTTGGGCAGAGTGGAACGATCGTTTCCGCGACACCGTCCGCGCTTATTGGCGCGGCGACGATGGACGGCTGCCGGATCTCGCGGCGCGCATCACCGCCTCCGGTGATCTTTTCAACAAGCGCGGGCGAAAACCCTTTGTCTCTGTCAACTTCATCACCGCCCATGACGGCTTCACGCTCAACGACCTCGTGTCCTATGCGAACAAGCACAACGAGGCGAATGGCGAAAACAATCGGGACGGCCATACAAACAACCTGTCTGCCAATTACGGGCATGAGGGCGCGACGGCCGAGCCCGGCATCCGGGCCCTGCGCTTTCGGCAGATGCGCAACANNNNAGATGCGCAACATGCTAGCGACTCTCGTCCTCTCGCAAGGCACGCCGATGATTCTTGGGGGCGATGAGTTCGCCCGCACGCAGAAGGGGAACAACAACGCGTACTGCCAGGACAACGAAATCAGCTGGGTCGATTGGGAAGGCATCGGCGAGGACGCTCGCGCCCTAATGGCCTTCGTCAGATATTTGATTGAGCTGCGCCACCGGCTGCCGATGCTGCGCAGGGGACGATTTCTAACCGGCGTCTACAACGAGCAGCTGGGCGTCAAGGACGTCACTTGGCTCACTCCGTCAGGTCAGGAGATGACCCCTGCCGACTGGCAGAATGCCCTCGCCCGCGCGCTTGGAATCCTGCTTGATGGCCGCGCGCAGCCCACTGGGATCAGGCGCCGTGGCACGGACATTACGCTGTTTCTTGCCTTGAACGCGCACCATGACGTGGTGCCGTTCACCATCCCGACCATTGTCGGTGGCAACGAGTGGTCCTGCCTAGTGGACACTGCTCACCCGCTCCCCGGAGCTGGTGCTTCGCTCGCCTCGGGTGCCGTGTTGAACGCGGCAGGGCGCACGCTCCTCTTGTTCGAGCTCAAGCCAGCTAACCGAAACCACGCCGGGATATCAGAACGGCCGCGGTCGCCGTGATTGGCCGACCATCGCGCCCGATCGATTGGCGCGAGGCGCTGCCACAGGGCTCGCGCCATCCTTGAAAACATGAGGCTGCCTTCTACTTCAAGCGTGACGCCAGACCGTGATCGGTCGGGCCCGCGAAATTGGTAGGGAGGATACTTAGCCGGGGTCAAATGCACATGACCAAAGTCATGCAAACCAGCGCGAGCCGAGAACTCCGCTCGGACTTGATGAGGGAGGTGGCCTGCCCGACCGTCGCGACGCCCGAGCCGGCCGGAAGGCGTCTGCGCCAAAGTTACGAACCTGGGCACCGACCGAAATTTCTCGTCTTGGTGGACGATACCGATGATTGTAAAAAAGCAGTTCATTATGCCAGCCGCCGCGCAATGCGCGTTGGCGCCAACGTGGTGTTGTTGAGGGTCATCGACGCGCCTCCCGCCGATGTCGCTTGGTTTGGCGTGGCGGAGGTCATGCAGTCCGAGGCAATGGAGGAAGCTCAGCAGTTGCTTAACAGTTACGCAGCGATCGTGAAGAACGTTGGACCCGAGGAGCCGGAAACATTGATCCGCCAAGGCGAAGTCGCCGCGGAAATGTTCAAGCTGATTGAGGAGGACGAGGACATCGCCGTGCTCGTGTTGGCGGCCGGCAGCTCAAATCAAGGCCCAGGGCCGCTAATATCGGAACTCGGCCGCACGGCTGGCACCTACCCGATTCCCATAGTAGTCGTGCCGGCACACTTAAGCGACGCAGAACTTGATGCGCTGTCCTGAGGCTGGTGCCGGTGAATTAAAATGTTGCTCATGCCGCATCAAGAGCGGCTGATATCAATGACTTCCATCTCGACCGCGCGTGTTTGCGAACCTCGGCGCACGGAGAGCCGCACAGTACGGCCTACACCGGTCAGTTCGATTTCGTCTGTTAGGTCGGTCAGGCGCCGGACCGGCTTACCGTTGATTTCGACGATCACATCGCCGAGCGTGCCGGTCGCCGCATCGACACCCCGTAGACCTCCGCGTTCCGCAGGCGAGCCTGGCGCGGTGCGAACCACGATTACGCCCTCGACCCCGAATCGGGTCGCCACCGTTTCGTTTGCGGCGACGATACCGATGCCGGGTGTCGGCACCCGACCTGAATGAATGAGCTGCGGCACAATGCGATTGACGACGTCGACAGGGATGGCAAACCCGATCCCCGCATTGGATCCCGAAGGAGAGATGATGGCGGTAGTCACGCCGATCAGACGTCCTGCAGAATCCAGCAGCGGGCCGCCGGAATTCCCAGGGTTAATCGCCGCATCCGTCTGAATGACGTTGGCGATCTCCCGTCCGCCGCTTGTCGGCAGACGGCGCTTGAGCGCGCTAATAATTCCGCTGGTCAGCGATTGGTCGAGACCGAAGGGATTACCGATCGCATATGCCGCCTGTCCAACTTTAAGCTCCGCGGAGCTCCCAATCGCGACAGGAGGTGGCAAGCGCTTTGGGTTTCGTACACGAAGCACGGCAAGATCGTAATTCGGAGCAAGTCCGACCACATCCGCCTGCGCCACTTCGCCAGAAGAAAAGCGCACGGCGACCACGCTCGCGTTCTGGACGACATGATCGTTGGTTACGACATGACCATTCGTATCCCAGACAAAGCCCGTTCCCGACGATCCTAAAACATCATCGTTGATGAAGGGATTGGCCGCGCCCCGCGCGGCGACCTGTACGACGGACGGCGACACGCGCTCGAATATTTCAATAGCGGAGCGCTCGCTATCGGATAATGGCCCGCGAGGATCGACGGGTCTCGCAACGGGATCGGCGGCTGGACCATAGCTGTGATATAGTCCGGCGGCGCCGAGGCCGACGGCTACGGTCAAGACAGTTATGAAGCGGCGCCTGTTGAACTTCATGCGGCCCTCTTGGATTCGCTCGAACGCTTTGGGGCCGCTCGATCAAGGGGACGGAGGACGCCGGGCCCAGGGTTCCGGCCCACCTCTTGAAACTCTGCGATTCGCGACGACGCCATAGGCTGATCCGGCTGCAAGCGAGGCTCGCTCGCCCTACGCGCTGGGGCGCCAAGAGCGGCGGCCTGGAATGCCAGCCAGGGAAATGCCGCAACGACGCCGGCATTTGAGACGAACACAGTCCAGAGAATTGCTTCGGTGAGCACTGCCGCCTCCATCAAACCATTGCCTCGGTGGTGATCAGCAGACCGGCGACCGACGCTGCGTCCTGCAAGGCGGAACGCACCACCTTGGTGGGATCGATGATTCCCTTTTCGAACATGTTTCCGTATTCGCCAGTCTGCGCGTCGAAGCCGTAGGCGTAGTCATTGCTTTCGAGAATCTTGTTCACCACCAGCGAACCTTCCTCGCCTGCATTAATGGCGATCTGCCGTGCCGGCCACGAGATCGCCTTCTTCACGATCTCGATGCCGTGGCGCTGATCCTCATTCATGCTATTGAGCTTGCTGACGGCTTTCACCGCGCGCAGCAACGCCACGCCACCGCCCGGCAGAATGCCTTCCTCGACGGCCGCGCGCGTCGCATGCATGGCGTCGTCGACGCGGTCCTTGCGCTCCTTCACCTCTACCTCGGTCGCCCCGCCGACGCGGATTATGGCCACGCCGCCTGCGAGCTTCGCCAGCCGTTCCTGGAGCTTCTCGCGATCATAGTCCGAGGTCGTCTCCTCGATCTCGTTCCTGATCTGCGCGATCCGTGCATCGATGTCGCCCTTCTTGCCGGCGCCGCTGACGATCGTCGTATTATCCTTATCGATGATGACCTTCTTGGCGCGACCAAGCATGCTGACCGTCACGTTCTCCAGCTTGGTGCCCAGATCCTCAGCGATGAAGTTGCCCCCGGTCAGGACAGCGATGTCCTGCAGCATGGCCTTGCGCCGATCGCCGAAGCCGGGAGCCTTGACGGCGGCGACCTTGAGCCCGCCACGCAACTTGTTGACCACAAGCGTGGCAAGCGCCTCGCCCTCGACATCCTCGGCAATCACCACCAGAGGCTTGCCGCTCTGCACGACTTCTTCAAGGAACGGAAGGATCGGCTGCAAAGCTGAAAGCTTCTTTTCATGGATGAGGATCAGGGGATCCTCGAGCTCGACCCGCATCTTTTCGGGGTTTGTCACGAAGTACGGCGAGATATAGCCGCGGTCGAATTGCATGCCTTCGACCACTTCGAGCTCGGTCTCCAACGATTTCGCTTCCTCAACCGTGATCACGCCCTCATTGCCGACCTTCTTCATGGCGTCGGCAAGGAATTGGCCGATCTCGATATCGCCGTTGGCGGAGATGGTGGCCACTTGCGCGATCTCTTCGTTGGCCGTGATCTTGCGCGCGTTCTTTTTCAAATCCTCAACGACGGCGCTCACCGCCAGATCGACGCCGCGCTTCAAATCCATCGGGTTCATTCCAGCCGCCACTGCCTTGGCGCCCTCGCGCACCATCGCGGCGGCCAGCACCGTCGCGGTCGTGGTGCCGTCGCCGGCCGCGTCATTGGTCTTGCTGGCGACCTCGCGCACCATCTGCGCGCCCATGTTCTCGAACTTGTCCTCAAGTTCGATTTCCTTCGCCACCGTGACGCCGTCCTTGGTGATACGGGGCGCGCCGAAGGATTTCTCCAATACGACGTTCCGGCCCTTGGGCCCGAGCGTCACCTGCACCGCGTTGGCAAGAACATCGACCCCGTGCAGCATCTTCTCACGGGCATCGGTCGAAAACCTTACTTCCTTCGCTGCCATGTTAATCTCCTGAAAGCTCGTTTGCGCTCTCCCGGATGGCGAGAACCGCGTGTCCGATCCCTGATGACTCGGACATCGGCTTCAGGCACGGCCGGCAATGGCCAGGTCGTCCGTTCAGGCGGCCTTCTGCCGGGCCCTGGCCTCTTCCAGCACACCCAGGATGTCGTTCTCCTTCATGATTAGATATTCGACGCCGTCCATCTTCACGTCGCTGCCTGACCATTTGCCGAACAGCACACGGTCACCGAC
>JAFKKS010000033.1 GCA_017304555.1 Hyphomicrobiales bacterium | reverse complement strand
TCGTTCATGCGGATGAACAGCGCCGCCCGCTTGACGGGGTCGAGTTCGCCCTCCGCCGCGCGGTAGGCCTTGTCATACTCGGCATTCTGCCACCGGGTGACGTTGCGGCCCTGCCACTTGTTGGCCTTGGTCGCGGCCTCCCAGGAGCAGAACTGGTTCATGAACAGCGCCGGATCCGGCTCGGTCATGGTCGTGGTGTACATCTGCAAATCTGTATAGAAATGCGGATAGGTATCCGGGTTCGCCACGTCCGACGAGAAGAACACCGAAGCCGTCACCGATTTCAGCTCGAGATCGATGCCGGCCTTCTGGCACGCCTGCTTGACGATGGCCTGCGTCTTCTGGCGCGGCGCGTTGATCGAGGTCTGATAGACGAATTTCAGCTTCTTGCCGTCCTTGGCGCGGATACCGTCCGAGCCCTTCTTCCAGCCGGCATCCTCGAGAATCTTGTTCGCCTTGTCGATGTTGAACTCGTAGCGCGTCGCCTTGGAGCGGAAGCGTTCCGGGTTGTTGAGGAAGTTGGCGGTGGCGACACCGGTGCGGCCGTAAATATACTTCTGCACCGAATCGCGGTCGACCAGCAGGTTCAGCGCATCGCGCACCGCCTTGTCGGACAGGATCGGGTGCTTGTTCTTCAGGCTCGAGCGCTCGCCGTCGACCTCGGTCCACGGATCGGTGTTGTTGCACTGGATATGCTCGATGTCGCCGCCGGTGACGATCACCGTCTTGCCCTTGCCGCCGTTCTCCAGCTTGAGCAGGATTTCGTCCTCGACCTGCAGGTTCCAGGCGTAATCGTATTCGCCGGTCTGCAGCACGGCACGCGCCGCCGAGACGGCATCGCCGCCGCCCTTGACCTCGATCGTATCGAAATACGGCCGGTTGGCGACATGGTAATCCGGATTGCGCTCGCCCTTGACGAGATCGCCCGGCCGGAAATCGACGAACTTGTAGGGCCCGGTGCCGACCGGCTTCAGGTTGGCCGGCGCCTCGCGCGATTTGGCGCCCTTGTATTCGCCGAACACGTGCGTCGGGATCTGCATGCCGCGCACGCCGACAAAGGCATCGGCCCAGAACGGCGTCGGCTTCTTGAAGGTGACCTTGATGGTATGATCGTCGATCTTCTCGACGGTCAGGTCCTTGTAGGTCGCCACCGTCACCGAGGCGGTTTCGGGATCGCGCGCATATTCCCAGTTGAACACGCAGTCATCGGCCGTGAACGACTTGCCGTCATGCCATTTCACGCCCTTCTTCAGCTTCCAGACCACGGACAGCCCGTCCTTGGCCAGGCCGCCGTTCTCCAGGCTCGGAATCTCGGTGGCGAGGATCGGAATCAGGTTACCGTCCTCATCCCAGCCGGCCAGCGGTTCATAGAACACGCGCGAGGCTTCCTGGTCCTTGGTGCCGACGGCGAAATGCGGGTTGAGCAGCGTCGGCGCCTGCCAGAACAGCAGCTTGAGCGGCCCGCCGCCGCCGGCCTTGGTCGGCTTGTACGTGAACGCTTCCTCGGCCGCCCAGGCGACGCCACTATGCGCCAGCATCTGGCCGGCCATCGGCGCCGTCAGGCCGAGGGCAAGCATTTTGCGGACAAAGGACCGGCGAGACATGTCGCCGCTCTTCACCTGATCGATCAGGCCACGCAGTCGCTGCTCGTTCATCGTATTCCTCTCAAGCTGCCAAATATCTGTTATCGTTATGTTATTATCGAGACGCAGCCCTGATCCCGACCTGTTGTCGGCATGACGCTAGCACAATGAAAATGTTTCGGGAAAGCATATACTGGAGCTTATAGGTCGATCACCTGCGACTATTAGCCTTAAGTCGAATATGCCTGCGGCGGGCAACAAGCAAAACGCCGCGCACCGGGGCCGGTGCGCGACGCTTGGCGAAACGGGGCGGGAGGCTGCCGCCGGCCGCAATGGACCGGCGCGGCGAGGTCAATTCTCGGCGTG
>JAFKKS010000123.1 GCA_017304555.1 Hyphomicrobiales bacterium | reverse complement strand
CCGGCGTCGTCACGCAATCGATCACGATCCGGGCGTCGGCTGGCGTATAGGCGGCCGCGTTGGCGATGATGTTGCCGAAGGTCTGCTCGATGAGCAGGGCATCGGCGCGGACGAGCGGCAGGTCAGAGGGCAGGTCGACAGTGATCGTTTGCGTCGCACCGCGGCGGCGTGCTGCATTGGCGACGCGGCCGGCAATCTCGCGCAGATCGACCCAGTCCCGGCGCAGTTCGAGGCCGCCGGCGTCGATCCGCGTGATGGCGAGGAGGTTGCGCACCATCTCGTCGAGATTTTCGGCCTCGCTTTTGACTTGGCCGAGAAGGTCGCGGCGGGCTTGCGCATCGAGTTTGTCGCCATAATCGATCACGCCGGTGACCGCGCCCAGGATGGACGCGAGCGGCGTGCGAAAATCATGTGAGATCGAGGCGAGCAGGGTGTTGCGTACCCGCTCGGTCTCGGCGGAGGTGCGCGCGGCGACGATGTCGCGCGTCAGCGAGGCGCGCTCGAGCGCCGCCGCCGTCTGTTCCGCCAGCACCTCGAAAAGCGCGCGCGCCTCCGAATCGAGAGGCGGCGCCTCGGAGCGTTGCGAAATGCCGACAACGCCGACGGAATTGCGCGGCGTGCGCAGCGGCAGGAAGAGCCAGGGCACCGTCGGCAATGTCGAGGTGGCCGCGCCCGCCGCCTCCGCATGCATGAAGGCCCAGCGCGCCGCCGTCGTCGCGGCGGCATCGAGCGCATCCTCCGGCGGCCATGCTGCGCGCAAGGCGATGTCCTCGTTTTCGCCGAGGAAGAGTACCACGGGTCGATCGAGGCTCGCATGCATCTCGCTCACCGCGCCCTCGGCGACATCGTCGAGGGAGGCGAGCCCCGAAAGCCGGCGCGTGAACTCGTAAAGCCGCCGCATCGCCCGCATGCGGCTCGCCGCGATCTGCGCTTGCGCCCGCACGCGGCCTGCCAGCGCCGACGTCATGAAAGCGACGGCGAGGAACACCGACAGAGCCAGCAACTCGTAAGGCTCGGCGATGGTGAAATTGTAAAGCGGCGGAATGAAGAAGAAATTATACGCGGCGAACGAGAGCAACGACGCGTAGATCGCCGTCCACATGCCGAACGTCACGGCGGTGACGAGCACTGCCAGGAGGAAGACGAGCGACATATTCGGAATCGGAAAGAATGCCGAAAGAAAATGCGCGACGAGGACGGCGACGGCGACCGCGGCGGTGGCCCAGAGGAATGACGAAAGCTTGAATCCGAAAGGCATCGCCGGCCAGCGCCAGCGCCAGCGCTGTGCTTCGCTCTCCTCCTGACTGCCCGTCACAAGATGGACCGCGATGTCCTGGACGCGCTGCATCACTTCGTAAGGCAGCGAGCGACCAAGAAGTTCGCGCAGCCGTCCGCCGCGCGAGCGGCCGATCACGATCTGCGTGACGTTCTCGAACCGCGCATAGCGCAGCAACTCGGCCGGCAGATCGGTGCCGACCAGCGTCTTGGTCTCGCCGCCCAGCGTCTCGGCAAGCTTCAGCGCTTCGTCGATCCGCCGCCGCTTGATCTCGTCGAGGTGCGCGTCCGCGCGCTCGATGCTCACGGCGATCCAGGGGGCGTCCATGAGGTCGGCGAGCCGCTTGGCGGTGCGCACGATCATTGCCGACTGCGCATCGGGTCCGACGCAGGCGAGAATGCGCTCGCCCGCTGCCCATGGCCCCTCGATCGCCTGGCTTTGCATGCGCTCGACGAGATCGGCGTCGATGCGCTCGGCGGCGCGCCGCAGCGTGAGCTCGCGCAGCGCCGTGATGTTCTGCGGCTTGAAGAAGTTCTCGATTGCCCGGGCGGCGGTGTCGGGAACATAGACCTTGCCCTCGGCAAGACGCTTGAGCAATTCGTCCGGCGACACATCCACGAGGACGATCTCGTCAGCGCGATCGAACACGCGATCAGGCACCGTTTCGCGCACCCGCACGCGTGTGATCTTCAAGACGACGTCGTTGAGGCTCTCGAGATGCTGGATGTTGAGGGTCGTCCACACATCGATGCCGGCGGCGAGAAGCTCCTCGACATCCTGCCAGCGCTTCGGATGCCGGCTGCCGTGCGCGTTCGTGTGGGCGTATTCGTCCACGAGAAGAAGGCGCGGCCGGCGGGCCAGCGCCGCATCGAGGTCGAGTTCCTTGATGATCTGATTGCGATAGACGACGGCTTTGCGCGGAAGGAGTTCGAGGCCTTCCGTGAGCTTGTCGGTGTCGCGTCGGTTGTGCGTCTCAACGAGCCCGACCACGACGTCGCGTCCCTCGGCCTTCGCGGACTGCGCGGACGCGAGCATCGCGTAGGTCTTGCCGACGCCGGGCGCCGCGCCGAGAAAAATCTTCAGGCGGCCGCGCCCCTCCTTCTTGGCGCGGGCGAGGAGCGCTTCGGGCGACGCTCGCTGGAACTCCTCGGCAGGCATCCGTCCTCTCTGGTGCACCTATCTTACGGCGTCATCTGATCCAACGCGAGATTGAGGGCAAGGACGTTCACGCGCGGCTCGCCGAGGAAACCCAACATGCGTCCCGCGGTATGCTCCGTGACGAGCGCACGGACGCGCGCCTCCGGTAGCTGACGCGCTTTCGCGACGCGCTGCGCCTGAAAGAACGCGGCCGCCGGCGAGATGTCGGGATCGAGCCCGCTGCCCGAGGTGGTCACCAGGTCGACGGGGACCGGATCGGTGGCGTTCTCCGCTTTCAATCGGCCGACGTCGGCCTGCAGGCGCTCTGCCAGCGCTTTGCTGGTCGGGCCAAGATTGGCGCCCATCGAACTCGCCGCGTTGTAGGGTGCTGGCACCGTCTTTGTCGCATCCGCCGGATCGGCAGCCGTCGTCGCCGAAGGCCGGCCGTGGAAATAACGCGCGCTGGTGAAATTCTGGCCGATCAGGCGTGAACCGATCACCTGGCCGTTGCGAACGATCAGGCTGCCTTGCGCCTGGTCCGGAAAGACCACGCTGGCGATGCCGGTGATCGCGAGAGGGTAGGCGAGCCCCGTGAGGAGGGCGAGGGCGATGGCGAAAACGATCGCCGGACGGATTTCCCGCAACATGATCGGTCTCCTCAGACGAGGTGCAAGGCGTTGACCAAGAGGTCGATGAGCTTGATGCCGGCGAAGGGCACGAGAATGCCGCCGAGCCCATAGATCAAGAGATTGCGCCGCAGCAGCGCCGCCGCGCCGACCGGGCGATATTTCACGCCCTTGAGCGCGAGTGGGATGAGCGCGACGATGACGAGCGCGTTGAAGATGACCGCGGAGAGGATGGCGCTCTGCGGGCTCGCCAGGCGCATGATGTTGAGCGTGTCGAGCGGCGGATAGACCGCGGCGAACATCGCCGGGATGATCGCGAAATATTTCGCCACGTCGTTGGCGATGGAAAAGGTCGTCAGCGAGCCGCGCGTCATCAGCAACTGCTTGCCGATCTCGACGATCTCGATGAGCTTCGTCGGATTGGAGTCGAGGTCGATCATGTTGCCGGCCTCGCGCGCCGCCTGCGTGCCGGATTGCATGGCGACGCCGACATCGGCTTGCGCGAGCGCCGGCGCGTCGTTGGTGCCGTCGCCGCACATCGCGATGAGCCGCCCATGCGCCTGCTCGTTGCGGATGTAATGGAGCTTGTCCTCGGGCGTCGCCTCCGCGATGAAGTCGTCGACGCCCGCTTCGGAGGCGATCGCCGCGGCGGTGACGGGGTTGTCGCCGGTGATCATCACCGTCTTGATGCCCATGCGGCGCAGTTCCGCGAAACGCTGGCGGATATCGCTTTTCACAACGTCCTTGAGGTGGATCACGCCGAGAAGACGGTCGTTCTCGACGAGGCCGAGCGGCGTGCCGCCGCTGCGCGCGATGCGCTCGACGGCGGCGCGAAACGCCGGCGGCTCGGGGAGATCGCGCCCGGCCTGCTCGTGCGCGAACCGCAGCACCGCGTCGACCGCGCCCTTGCGCAGCTTGCGGGCGCCGAGGTCGACGCCGGAGAGCCGCGTCGCCGCGGAAAATTCGATGAACTTCGCCGCCTCCGGCGGCGTGCGACGCTGCACGCCGTATTTCTCCTGCATGAGCGCGACGATCGAGCGCCCCTCCGCCGTCTCGTCGGCGTCGCTGGCGAGCAGTGCCGCTTCCGCGGCTTCGTGTTCGCTCACGCCGGGAACGGGAATAATCTCGCTCGCCATGCGGTTGCCGAAGGTCACGGTGCCGGTCTTGTCAAGCAGGAGCGTGTCGACGTCGCCCGCGGCTTCGACGGAACGCCCCGAAAGCGCCAGCACGTTGAAGCGCACCAGGCGATCCATGCCGGCGATGCCGATCGCGGAGAGGAGGGCGCCGATCGTCGTCGGGATGAGCGTGACGAAGAGGGCGACGAGAACGACGACGGGAATCGCGCCGCCGGCATAGGTCGCGAAGCTCGGGATCGTCGCGGTGGCGAAGACGAAGATGATCGTGAGGCCGATCAGGAGGATGTTCAGCGCGATCTCGTTCGGCGTTTTCTGCCGCTCCGCACCTTCCACCAGCGCGATCATACGATCGAGGAAGGATGACCCTTCGCCCGCGGTGATGCGCACGACGATGCGGTCCGAGATGACGGTGGTGCCGCCGGTGACGGCCGAGCGGTCGCCGCCGGATTCGCGGATCACGGGCGCGGATTCGCCCGTCACCGCGGCTTCGTTGACGGAAGCGATGCCTTCGATGATTTCGCCGTCGCTTGGGATCAAGTCGCCGGCCTCGCAGACGACGAGATCGCCCGGCCGCAGATCGGAGGCCGCCACCCCCTCGAAGACCTCGTGGTTGTCGGGCATCAGCAGGCGCTTCGCCCGCGTCTCGGTGCGTGCGCGGCGCAGCGTCTCGGCCTGCGCGCGTCCGCGCCCCTCGGCGACAGCTTCGGCGAAGTTCGCGAACAGCACCGTGAACCACAGCCACAGGACGATCTGAAACGTAAAGCCGAGGTCGTGGCCGCCCCAGACAAGGTCGCGCACGAGCAGGAACGTGGTGAGAACGGTCACCGCTTCGAGGACGAAGATCACCGGATTTTTCACCAGCGTGCGCGGGTCCAGTTTCACGAAGGCTTGGGCGATGGCCGGCGCCGCGATCTTGAGATCGAACAGCGTCGACACCGGCATGCGCTTGCGCAATTTGGAATCGTCCATGGAAGTCGCTCCGAAAAGCTCGCGTCAGAACAGCGTGTTCGCCTGCATTGCGAGATGCTCGACAACCGGGCCGAGCGCGAGTGCGGGAAAGAAGGTGAGCCCGCCGACGATGAGGATCACGCCGACCAGCAAGCCGACGAAAAGCCCGCCCGTGGTCGGGAACGTTCCGGCCGACGCGGGAACGGTCTTCTTCGCGGCGAGCGACCCCGCGATCGCCATCGCCGGGATGATGACGAAGAAGCGGCCGACCAGCATCGCGATGCCGCCGCTGAGATTGTAGAAAGGCGTGTTGGCGCTAAGCCCCGCGAAGGCCGAGCCATTGTTCGCGGTTTGCGACGTGTAGGCATAGAGGATCTCGGAGAAGCCGTGCGGTCCGACGTTGCCCGTCGCCGCAGCGGCGGGGGGAAATACGACGGCGATCGCCGTCCAGCCGAGGATCATCAGCGGCAGGCAGAGGATGGCGAGCATCGCCATCTTCATCAGGACGAACTGGAACGTGAAGCCGAGGTCGTGACCGCCCCAGACAAGGTCGCGCACGAGCAGGAACGTGGTGAGAACCGTCACCGCTTCGAGGACGAAGATCACCGGGTTCTTCACCAGCGTGCGCGGGTCGAGCTTCACGAAGGCTTGGGCGACAGCCGGCGCGGCGATCTTGAAATCGAACAGCGTCGACACCGGCATGCGCTTGCGCAATTTAGAATCGTCCATGGAAATTGCTCCGAAGGCTCAGAACAGTGTGTTCGCCTGCATCGCGAGATGCTCGACGACCGGACCGAGTGCGAGTGCGGGAAAGAAGGTGAGCCCGCCGACGATGAGGATCACGCCGATCAGCAAGCCGATGAAAAGTCCGCCGGTGGTCGGGAACGTTCCGGCCGACGCGGGAACCGCCTTCTTTGCGGCGAGCGATCCCGCGATCGCCATCGCCGGGATGATGACGAAGAAGCGCCCCACCAGCATCGCGATGCCGCCGCTGAGATTGTAGAAGGGCGTGTTGGCGCTGAGCCCCGCGAAGGCCGAGCCGTTGTTCGCGGTTTGCGATGTGTAGGCATAGAGGATCTCGGAGAAGCCGTGCGGTCCCGCATTGCCCGTCGCCGCAGCGGCGGGGGGAAATACGACGGCGATCGCCGTCCAGCCGAGGATCATCAGCGGCAGGCAGAGGATGGCGAGCATCGCCATCTTCATCTCCTTCGCCTCGATCTTCTTGCCTGCATATTCCGGTGTGCGCCCGACCATCAGGCCGGCGACGAACATCGTGATGACGACGAAAATGAGCATGCCATAGAGCCCGGCGCCGACGCCGCCGACGATGATCTCGCCGAGCTGCATGTTGATGAGCGGGATCATGCCGCCGAGCGCGGTGAAGGCGTCATGCATCGCGTTGACGGCGCCGCACGAGGCGGCGGTGGTGACGACCGCGAAGAGGGCCGAGGCGACGATGCCGAAGCGAACCTCCTTGCCCTCCATATTGCCGCCCGCGAGACCGAGCGAATGGAGGACAGGCGTGCCCGAGGCTTCCGCCCAATAGGTCACGGCGCCGCCGGCGACGAAGAGCACGGCCATCGCGGCGAGAATCGCAAAGCCTTGGCGCTCATTGCCGACCATGCGGCCGAACACGTTGGTGAGCGCCGCGCCGATCGCGAAGATCGCGACCATCTGCAGGAGATTGGACAGCGCCGTCGGGTTCTCGAACGGATGCGCCGCGTTGGCGTTGAAGAAGCCGCCGCCATTGGTGCCGAACATCTTGATCGCGACCTGCGAGGCGACCGGGCCGACGGCGATGGTTTGTTTGGCACCTTCGAGCGTTGTCGCCTCGACGGAGGGGCCGAGCGTTTGCGGGATGCCTTGCCAGACCAGGAACAGCGCGAAGACGATGCAGATAGGCAGCAGCACGTAGAGCGTGCAGCGCGTGAGATCGACCCAGAAATTGCCGATGGTCTTGAACGACGCGCGGGCGAAGCCGCGCACGAGCGCGATCGACAAGGCGATACCGGTCGCCGCCGACAGAAAGTTCTGATGCGTCAGGCCGAGCATCTGCACGAGATAGGACATCGTGCTTTCGCCGCCGTAGTTCTGCCAGTTGGTGTTGGTGAGGAAGCTCACCGCCGTATTGAAGGAGAGGTCGGGCGCGACGGCCGTTTGGCCCGCGGGATTGAACGGCAGAAACGCTTGCAACCGCATCAGCGCATAGAGGATGACGAAGCCGCCGACATGGAAGAGGAGCATCGCGACCGTATAGGTCAGCCAATGCTGCTCGCGCTTCTCGTCGATGCCGCCGAGGCGATAGAGCGCGCTCTCGAGCGGGCGTAGCAACGGAAACAGGACCGTGCGCTCGCCGTTGAAGACGCGCGTCATGTAGCCGCCGAGCGGCCGCGTCAGCGCGAGAACGAGGGCGCAGAAGACGGCGATCTGAAGCCAGCCGATGAGGGTCACGTGTCGCCTCCCTCAGAACCGTTCGGCGCGAAGGAGCGCGTAAGTGAGATAGACGAGGAGCCCCGCCGCGAAGAATCCGGCGAGTCCGTAATCGAGTGTCATGGCCAAGCCCTCTTTCAGACTTGCTCGCAGACGAAGGCGTAGAGGATGGCGAGAGCGAAAAAGCCGAGGCCGATGGTGAGCATGATGAGATCGGGCATGGGACGCTCCTCTCCGTTTCGCGGAGCGACCAGCGAGATAGATTTGCCCGTATAAGGAAGCGATACGAATTGGCGCGGCGAGATATCAAGGCGGCATAAAGATCCCCAAGCCACACAGTGCCGCGCGCGGCCCGATCGTTTATCTAGGCCGCAGGCGCCCGTAGCTCAGCTGGATAGAGCGTTGCTCTTCGAAGGTGGCCAGGACACGCGTTGATCTCAGCAAAATCTTTTATCGGATCAACGTGGGCCATCGGAGAGCGTCGCCCCTGTCTTCTCAGCGGCGCGCCCAAGCCGCTCCAGAGGTTCACCGCACCATCAGGATTTTTCGCTCGAGGGATGCTAAGCGGTCGGCTAGCCATACCCCGGGCGCCATTCCGCCGGGGCATGGTCGCTAGGGAGCCGAAAATTCCACGAGGCCTTCCAAGACGCGACTGCTAGAGCGGCTTGACCGCGACTTTCCGGAATTTTATCGCGCCGGCGCCGTGCTGAAGGACGATCGGCCCCTCGTCGAACATGCCGTTGCGCAGTTCGGCGGTCTTTTGACCATTCAGCACGACGGTGATGTCCCGTCCTTTGACCGTGATCTCAAAAGTGTTCCATTTCTCGCCGGCTTTCGGCATCGGATTAACCTCGACATAGCGAGTGATGGCGCCGGTGCCGTAGCTCGGATCCGGTCGCTCGTCAAAAATGTTGGCCTCGTAGCACGTGCGGTCGGTGATCTTCTTCGGATCGAGGCAGCGGAAATAGATTCCACTATTGGCGTCGTGGCTTGGCATGAATTCCACGCGGACTACAAAGTCCTTGTAGGAGCCCTTGCTGACAAGATAGCCGGCGTCTTTGCTGGCCATCTTGTCGGCGACAATCGCGCCGTCCTCGACGCGCCAATTGGAATCGCCGACAGTGCTCCACCCTTCGAGGGACTTGCCGTCGAACAACTCGACAAAATCCGACTTGCCTTGCGCGGATGTTAAAGATGGAAATGAGATCGCGGCGAAACTGAGAGCGATGAGCCAGGCCGGTAAGACGAATAGACGCTGCATCATATTCTCCTCCCTGAATCTGAAACATTTCCTCTGCACACCGATCGCAGAATACACCAGTTTGTGCGGGGCGCGCCTCGCGCTGTTGCTTAGTTGATGCCAATCTTTAAATGAGCGGGCTATCAGAAGCGAGCCGTCAGAAGGAATCGATCATGAACTGCACAGACATCACGCGCGTTCCGAACAAGAAATTGCCAAGCAAATCTGCCGTGGCGATTTATCGGTTGCCGGGCGGCGGGGGCTTCCTGTGGGCGGTAGCAGTTTCACCGGATCGCACTCCGGATATCCGTGCTCAGACCCTGGGAGCACTCGAAGTATTGGACAATTATCTCAAGGATGCCGGGCTTGACCGAACGCGCATCATCAAAGCAGAGGTGGTCGTGACCGATCACGATAACAAACCGGCATTCGACGAAGCTTGGGCCTCCTGGATGCCGGACGGGTTCGGACCCGTGCGGTCGTTTGTGGAGTCGCGGATGCCCGAAGGTGATCTGATCGAGATCATCATTACCGCAGCCCTTCCAGCTTGACGGGAGAGCGTTTCACGCTTGTGCCGACTGGCCTCGAAAAATGGAACTCTTGACGTCGCTCCCTCGGGTTCGATGTGGCTCCGAGTAACCGGTGGCGCGACACCAGCGGCACGCCCGCCCGTGGGGAATCGAACTTCTGACCTTTGCCACCGGAGTTTCAAGCAGCAATCCTGCCCTAAGCTCCGCATTGCCGCGCGCGGCCCGATCGTCTATCTAGGCCGGAGGCGCCCGTAGCTCAGCTGGATAGAGCGTTGCCCTCCGAAGGTGGCCGGGATACGTGTCGACCGCAGCGAAAACTCGTGTGGGATCAACGCTCCCTCAGTGAGAATTTCTCGGAGTTCTTATCGACGCCACGCAAGCGCCACTCTACCTGAGAACTAGCGGGAATGACGTGCGCACCGCAGCGTGGCTTCTCTCGCCCGCCTTTCTCTCGCCCGCCTCAAGCTAACCAGCGACTATCACCAGCGCTCGGATGCGGCCCGCGATGGTGCCCGTCCCGAACCGCTTGGCAAGGGCTTGGGAGGCGTAGCGCGTCGCATCATCGAGATTGCCGCCTCGTGCCTCAATCTCCGTGCGCAACGGTGTCCCCTGACAATAAGCCACGGCCGGGTCCAACGGTGAGGCTGCTTTGCTCACGCCGTCGAGTGAATCGATGACGACATCCCGAAATCCGGCTGCAAGAAGGTGAGCGTGAATGGTGCTGCGATCGCAGTATCCATGCGGCGTTCTCGCCAAGAAGCGTGGTGGATCATCGGGATAGAGTTCAGCGAGCGCCCGCGTCACCTCCTCGGCGAATTCGTTGGCAGCGAGGCGATCCCAGACACTGAAGAGAAACCGTCCCCCCCTGCACCAAAACTCGCTTTGCCTTCTTGTATGCAGCCACCTTGTCGGGAAAAAACATCGCACCGAATTGGCAGACAACTGCATCAAAACGTCCGTCTTGGAAGGGCAGCGCGAGCGCATCGGCTTGTTGCCATTCAACCCGAGCACTGGATGCCAAGCGTTTGCGTGCCTGCTCAAGCATCGGCTGGTTCAAATCAGTAGCCAAGATGCTTGTGGACGCAGGAAGTTTGTCGTCGAGGGCGCGTGTGACGACACCAGTGCCGGCCGCTACTTCTAGCACTGAGTGTGGGCTCAGTTTTTCTGTCCGTTCGGCGATGTCTTGCGCGTATGGTTCAAAGATCAATGGCACGAGAAGTCGGTCGTATGTTTCAGGGATCGACCCAGCAAAATGTTTGTCTATTTGCGACATGTTCATTCTCCGACAACGTCGCGTCGATGTCGTGCCACCCTCGAGAATCTTGATAGCGGCACCTCACCCAAGTTCATGGCGAATTGAACGAGGCATTCGAGGCACCTCAATCTATCATTGTTGCGCGCTGCGTGCGATCACAAGAGCCCCGCTCCTGTCTCGGCGGGAATCAGACGTCCGTGGCTGCGCCAAAGCTCTGTTCGTCCATGGCTTCTTTAAGCCAGCCCGTCGCCGTAATAGGCTATGCAGATGGCCCAGGTGGCACCTACCCGGCGGAGTGCGTGAGTGAACAAAACAGATTTTTTCACTGACGGCGCGGCCTATGAACGCCTGATGGGGCGGTGGAGTCGGCTTGCGGGGCAAGTCTTTCTCGACTGGATTGCAGTTCCTCAGGGATTGCGCTGGATAGAAATCGGTTGCGGCACCGGCGCGTTTACCGAAGAACTGATCAAACACCGCTTGCCTATCGAGCTCGTTGCCCTTGATCCATCTCCTGACCAGATCGCCTTCGCCCGGACGCGCTCCAGTTTGGCAGCGGTGAAATTTCAGACTGGCGATGCTCAGGTGCTTCCCTTTGACGACGCTGTTTTCGACGTTGCCGTCATGGCGCTCGTCATACACTTCCTCCGCGATCCCTTAAGAGGGGTGGTAGAAGCTGCGCGCGTGGTGGGCCCCGGCGGCTGGGTTGTCAGCTACGTCTGGGACTACGCCATGGGCGGGTCCCCGACAGCCCCTGTGGTCGCTGCCTTAAAGTCGCTTGGTTTCGGAACAGTTAGTCCGCCCAGCGCGAAGGCGACGTCTTCATCGGCTTTGCGTGATCTGTGGCTATCCGCGAAACTTGACGACATCGAAACGCGCGTCATACCCGTTGCGGTGACGTTCGCCGACTTTGAAGAATTTTGGCACTCGATGACCGGTCCCGTCGGGCCGGTGGGCAAAACGATTGCTGAAATGTCCCCTGATGACGTGGACCGTCTCCGCGCGCTGCTGCGGACGCGAACCCCTACGCGGCCTGACGGGAGGGTCGCTTACCCAGCAAATGCGACAGCGATCAAGGGGCGCAAAAGACTACCTTGATAAGCCGAGTGGGGGCTTCTAGAAGTCTTCCGCGAGGCGCGTTAAAACCGTGAATGTCATTCTCTATGCACTACTTGCGACTGCCTCGCGATTATGCCCTTCTTCGGACTCGCCTGCCCTCCATTTGAGTCCATAGAGAGGGAAGGATTGTCTGCGCCTGCGATTCTAAATTGCAAGGCACGCGCAATCCAGATGCTCCTGGAAAGCGCGGTGACGGTGGCGGATAATCGCCACCGTCACCAAAGTTGATGAGAATAAGATTGCCGCGGCGCTCGGCTACGCGTTCTGTGGCGGATGCGCGTGTGCTTGTGCTGTTCATCTGCTCACCCCTTCGTATCAATGTGCCACGGCCAGGCCGAGCACGAGGGCAAAGCTGGCCGGCTGGGGGCCGACGCGGCTGCTGTGCTGCTGCGAGCGTTGTTAAGCCGCCTTGTGCTCGATCGTGCGCGCCTTGTTTTGCGGCAGGGCCTTACCGGCCTGAACTACGATGCGACGCGGCTTCATGGCCTCTGGCAGCTCACGGACCAGTTCTATCTGGAGCAACCCGTCTTCGCAGGTAGCGCTCTTGACTTCCACATAATCAGCCAAGCTGAAGCGGCGCTCGAAGGCGCGACCCGCGATTCCGCGATGGAGATAAGCGTCATCTTGGTTGCCGTCGACAATGCCTCTGACCGTCAGCACGTTCTGCTGGACAGAAACGTCAAGTTGGTCGGGCTTGAAGCCGGCTACACGCAGCTCGCCAGCGGCATTGCCTCGAATATCGGCCGGCGGCTACGGCTGCGCCGTCCCGATCTGCGGCTGCTGGTCGGCTGCGGTGCGGCGGCCGCGATCGCTGGCGCGTTCGGCGCGCCGATCGCCGG
>JAFKKS010000510.1 GCA_017304555.1 Hyphomicrobiales bacterium | reverse complement strand
CGTGGCTCCATCAAGGGTTTGCGCCACATATCAGTCGAATCAGTTTAAGCTGCCCCGAGCGTAACCAGCCGTCAGGAGGTGTCCGCATGGACAAGGCGCCCGACGCATTCCGCACCATCAGTGAGGTGGCGGAAGATCTCGATCTTCCGCAGCACGTGCTGCGTTTCTGGGAAACGCGCTTCGGCCAGATCAAACCGATGAAGCGTGGTGGGGGGCGGCGTTATTACCGTCCCGACGACGTCGACCTGCTGCGCGGTATCCGGCACTTGCTGTACGGCGAGGGCTACACGATCCGCGGTGTCCAGCGCATTCTCAAGGACAATGGCATCAAGTTCGTCCAGTCGGTCTGGAAGTCAGGGGCGCCGCAGCCGGGTCCGCCGCAGGGCGACGACGAAACGGACGCGGACGAGACGGTGGATTCTTTCAACGCGTCGGATGTCGACATGGATGCGGAGGAGGACGCTTCGGCTCCCGTGGCGCCGCCTGTGCGCCCAGAGCCGCTGCCGCTGCGTTATGCCCGCGCGACTCCGGCGACGCTGCCGCTCGGCGAGGGGCGGGACACGACGGAAGCCGTGATGTCGCGAGGATTGACCGAGCCGCATGCGACGCCGACCGCGGTGAAGGCGGAACCGTCCATACCCGCTTCACGCGCGCGTCTGGCGGCCGGCGAACTCGAGAAGTTGCAGACCGCGCTGCGCGAGCTTGGCGAATGCAAGCGCATCCTCGAAGAGGCGATGAAGGAAAACGCCTGAGGCGAGCGCTCGTCACGGCGCGATGCCGAGTGCGATCGGAGTCGGCTGAGGCTTGGTGATGAGCGGGCGGCGTCATCTCGCGGACTCGCTGCGGTGGTCGACCGAGACCGAAGTCGCGGCGATCGAAGTTCTCTCCGCCGGACTTGGGATGGCGGGGCCGATCGCCTTCGCGGCGCTGGCGGGGCACCTGCCGCTTGGCGCGGTTGCGGCGATCGGAAGTTTCGCCGTTGGCGGCGTCAGTGCGGCGCAGGCGCTTCCCCAACGGTTTCGTGCGCTGATCGTCTCCGTCGTTCCGCCGGCGCTCGCCGGGTTGGCTGCGATTGCTATCGCCGGATTAGGTGCGTTCACAAGCATCGCCATCGTCGTCCTCGCGGCCGTTGCGGCGACGGTCGGCGGCTACAGCCGCCCGATGGCGGTGGCGACGACGCGCTTCGTTCTGTTCCTGCTGATCGCCATCAACTTCGTGCAAACGACGCCGTATCATGCCGCCGCCGTCGGGCTGATGGCGGCCGGTGCGCTCTGGGCGTTCGTGCTCAATCTCGGTCTCGGCGTTGTGATGCGCTCTCTTGGGCTCATCCGCGTTGCGACGGCCGCAGCCGAAGCGCCGCAACCGACAGCGGCACAGAAGCGCGCCAGATGGCAGCGCTCGTTGCGGGGCGCGTCGGGCTGGCAATACGCCGTTCGCCTGACCGTGTGTCTTGCCATCGGCGAGGCGCTCTCGCTGCTATGGCCGGAGCATCACCTCTATTGGGTGACGTTGACGGTCGCGCTCCTCACAGAGCGGCCGTTGGAGGCGGTGCCGGTGAAGACCACGCAGCGCGCGCTCGGAACCACCATCGGCGTCGCGCTCTCCGGCTTGATCATCAGCTACCGGCCGCCGGCTTGGGGGATCGTTCTCGTGATCGGCGCATTCGCCGGCGCTCGTCCGCTTCTGCGTGCGCGCAATTACTTCGCCTATTCGATCCTGATGACGCCGCTGATCATCCTGATCATGGACTTCAGCGCGCAGCCCGACGCAGGCGTGCTGATCGACCGGCTGATGGCGACGTTGATTGCGGTCGCGCTGGTGATCACGGCGAATCTGCTGGCCGGCCGCGCCCTGCGGCACGGCGCGGGATAAAGGCTGCCTCTCCATCATCGCGGCAAAGAGGCAGCCCCGTGTCGTCGCCTAGAGCGTCGGATTCCACATCACCGGAACGACGCGA